>CAJAYO010000733.1 GCA_903948415.1 uncultured Opitutia bacterium
AACTTCGCCCCCTTCACATAGAAACCGTCGGCCGTATCGACATTGGGCATCGCGAGATGCCGTCCGTCGGCCGGAAACACGGCGACCCGCGCACCGTCCGCGATCGGCCGCGCCGCGGGCTTGAGCGCCCGGTAGAAAAACTCGTTGAACGTTTTGTAGTCGAACGCCGACTTCGCGAACTCATCCACGTTGAGGTTGTACTCGGTGATGAAGGGCAGCACGCGCAACGCACTGGCCGGCTTGCGCATCTTCCAGCCATACCACCGCGAAAAAAACGCCCGCCGCGCCGCCAACCACACGAAAAACCGCCCGGCCGGATTCTCGTACGCAAAGCGCAGCCACTTCTCCCCGTAGATTTGCTCGGTCTTGAGCGAGCGGGCGTAGCGGTCGAAGTAGCGGATGGGTTCGGCGGACATGAGCGCACTGTGCGAAGACCTGCCGCGACCTCAACGCACTTTTTAGCGCATCGTGAGTTTGTCGTCCTTGACCGAGAACTTCACCTCGCTGCCCTCGGCCACGGTGCCCGCGATGAGCGCCCGCGCCAGCTGCGTCTCGATGTTGCGCTGGAGGAAACGCTTGAGCGGCCGGGCCCCGAAGACCGGGTCGTAACCCTTCTCCGCCGCCCACTCCTTCGCCTTCTTGTCCAGCACCACAGTGACACGCCGGTCCACGAGGCGCTTGTTCAGATCGGCCAGGAGCAGGTCCACGATGGTCGTGATCTCCTCCAGCGTGAGCGGCTTGAACAGGATCGTCTCGTCGATGCGGTTCAGAAACTCGGGACGAAACGCCTTGCGCAGCTCCATCATCACGCTCTCCCGCACGCTTTCCGGGATCGTGTCGCCCGTCACGCCTTCGAGGAGATGCCGCGAACCGAGGTTCGACGTCATGATGATGATCGTGTTCTTGAAATCCACGGTGCGGCCCTGCGAATCCGTGATGCGCCCGTCGTCGAGTACCTGCAGCAGGACGTTGAAGACATCCGGATGCGCCTTCTCGATTTCGTCAAAGAGGACCACCGCATACGGCTTCCGCCGCACCGCTTCCGTCAGCTGCCCGCCTTCGTCGTAGCCGACGTAGCCGGGCGGCGCGCCGATCAGCCGGGAAACGCTGTGCTTCTCCATGTATTCCGACATGTCGATGCGCACCATCGCCGCCTCGGTGTCGAACAACGTCTCCGCGAGCGTCTTCGCGAGTTCGGTCTTGCCCACTCCCGTCGGCCCCAGAAATAGAAAACTGCCCACTGGCCGCCGCGGGTCCTTGATCCCGCTGCGCGCACGCAAGATCGCCTCGGTCACGAGCGTCACCGGCTCGTGCTGGCCGATCACGCGTTGGTGCAGGACCTCCTCCAGCCGCAGCAGCTTGTCCTTCTCGCCTTCGACGAGACGGGTGACGGGCACACCGCTCCACTTCGACACGATCTCGGCGATTTCTTCCTCGGAGACTTCTTCCTTGAACAACGTGGTCTGCTCGCGGCCTTTCTTTTCGAGGCGTTTCAATTCCTCCTCCATTTGCGGGATCTTCCCGTGGCGCAATTCGGCCACCTTGTTCAAGTCGTAGGC
>CAJAYO010000734.1 GCA_903948415.1 uncultured Opitutia bacterium
ACGTGCCGGCGGAGGGCTGCCCCAGATTGACAGACGACCAGGTCGCGGTGCGGAAGCCGGCGCGCCAGATTTCGAGGCGAAAGCCGCCGGCGCCGGTGGGAGCGGAAATCTTCATCGCGGCATCCGTGCGCAGCGGGACCTTGGCGATGTCGAGTGGACGGTTTTGAGCGTCGAGGAAGTTGACCCGGATTTCGCCGTCGGCCGTCGGGAAAACCGGGAAGTCCGCGCGAGGCTCGATGCGCACGGTGAGCGCTCCGGCCGCGAGCGTTGCGGCGCGCACGACGAAACCGGAGTGCTCGCGGCGCAGGGCGTGGTAGGTGCCGCTGGGTTTCCCTTCCGGATCGATGAGGCCCCACTCGCGCCAGCCGTTGGCACTGGTTCCGACATAGCGGCTGCGGTAGTCGTTGAAACTCCAGATCGACGCGCCGGACAAAAACGGCCGCGCCCGGATGATCGCGAGCATCTCGCGAAACCAATCCACGCGCTCGGTCTCGTCTTCCACGGCGTTGCGGCGCAGGCCGTATTCGGTGACGACGAGCGGCTTGTTCGGATAGAGCGCGTGAGCGCGGTCGATGTTGGCGGCGTTTTGCTGCGGTGTGGCGCCGTAGGTATTCAGGCACACGAAATCACCGTGGACGGAGCCCTCGGCCTCGGGCTTGAGATTGGCTTTAGAAACCGTGTTGCTGGCGAACACGACGAGCCGCGTGGGGTCGAGTTCGCGCGTAAAGTCGCGCATGGTTTTCACCCAGCGCACGCCCGGCGGGGTGTCGGCGGCGATTTCGTTGGCGACACTCCACGCGACGATCGACGGGTGGTTCCAATCGCGCTCGACCATTTCGCGGTGCTGCGCGCGAAACGCCGTCTGCAGCTCGGGATCGTCGAGGTTCAGGTCGGGCGCGTGAGTTTGGCTGGCCTCGGCGATGAACAGCATCCCGTGTCGGTCAGCCCAGTCGAGGGCGACGGGCGTCATCGGGTAATGCGTGAAGCGCTGAAACACGAAGCCGGCCTCTTTCATCAACTGCAGGTCGCGCACGACGACGTCAGCCGGCTCGTCTTGGCCGCCGCCGGGATAGCTCGCGTGGCGGTTTGCGCCGGCGAGACGAACGGGCTGCCCGTTGAGCAACAACTCGGTGCCGCGGGTCTCGAAGCGGCGCAGGCCGAAGCGCACGGTGTCGCGCGCGTGGCCGGCGACGGACGTGCGCGCCTGATACAACACGGGAGCGTCGAGTTGCCAGAGCGACACCTGGTCACGGTCGAGGGCGAAGGTGAATTCGACGCGGGCGGTGGTGCCGGCGGCGATCTCGGTTTCCAGGGCGGCGGAGGGGAGCGGAAGCCAGTTTTCCTCCCGGGCGATTTCGGAGCGCACGCGCACGCGTCGGGTAAGCGGCGTCGTGTTTCGGACCCACGCCTGCACGCGCACCGTGGCCGTGCCGGTGGCGAGGTCGGGCGCGGCCTCGATTTTTTGTTTCGCCACATAGATCGCAGAACCCACGAGCAAATCGACCTCGCGGATGATCCCACCGTCGTCCCACCAGGCCAGCACCTGCTGCTGGGGAGCGGGCCCGAAGGAACGCGTCCAGCGGTTGTCGGCGCAGACGACGAGCACATTGGACTCGCCGGGCTTGAGGCGGCCCGCGACGTCAAACTCGAACGGGGTGTAGCCGAAGTCGTGCGACCCGAGCCGTTCGCCATTCAACCACACGCGGGCGCGACGGAAGACTGCGCCGAAGGCGAGCCGCACGTGTTCGCCGGGGGCGACGGCGGGGGCGGTGAATTTCAGGCGATACCAGCCTGCGCCGACGAAGCCGATGAACCGGGGATCGTGTGACCACGTGTGCGGCACCTTCACGGTGTCCCAGACGGCGTCGTTGAGTTTGGGCGAAAACCATTCGGCCTGATCGCCCCAGTTCTGGTAGTCGGCGGCGAATTTCCACTGGCCGTTCAGCGAGATTTTTCGCACATCGGCGCCCACGCCGGCCGGCACCGGATCGGGGGGAGTTTGGGCGGGGGCTCGGCCCGCAGGCAGGACCGCGAGCGCCACAGCTGCAAAGCCAAGGGCGGTGATTATTTTCCGGAGAGGGGATAAAAACATTTTCAAGGCAGGGAGTTTTTCAGGCTTGGTCGGAGGTTTCGCGCCAGCGGTCGACACGATGGCGGGAGGCGAAGGCCTATTTCACTTTCCAAATTTTCACATCGTCGATCCACACGGTGCTCGGGACGAGGAAACTGAACCAGCGCTTCAGCGGGTGGGCGAAGCCGGCGGAGCGGTGGCGGGCGACGAGGTGGCCGTCGAGGCTGAGACGCAGCTCGTCGCCCGCGGTGATGAGGACGAGTTCGTGCCACTCGGTGTCAGCCTGCCACGGAACGGTGATCTGTTTGGTTTTCAGCAGGGCATCGAGGTCAGCGGGCAGTTTTTCTTTGCGGTCAAGGTAGGTTTGGCGGCGCTGGCGGATTTCGAGGTTCATCACACCGGTTTTGTGGTCGATCAGGGTGACGCTGCCCGACGAGAGAATGGCGTAGCAAAGATGGCCGGCGTGGAGGCCTTTCGCTTCGCGGTCGACGAAGCCGAGTTGGAGCGACTCGCCCTTGGTGAGGCCGGGGAACTTGAAGCGCACGATGGCGCCGCCATCCGTGAAGCCGGCCTCGTGATGAAGGTGCGCAGCGTGCCCGGCTTCCTTGGTGGCGCTGCTGATTTTCAGCATGCCGGCGTCGAGATCGGCCATCTTGATCTGCGGCACACGGTCGGCGGTGGCGCTGTTCCAACCGTTGCCGATGGCCTTGGCGCCGTGGCCGGTTTCCTCGCGCTCGAAGGCGTCATGGAAGAGGAGCGTGCCGTCGGCGCGGAGCCACGCTTCGTCGGCGGCGGCGGCGAGGACCTTCGCTGGAGCGGCTGGCGGTTCGGCCGAACTGAGACAGACGCCAAGGGCCCAACATCCCACCGCAACGATGATTCGCACGGAAAAGGACATCGCGGGGGGCGGGACGATTTGGAGGACGCGGGATTTTTCAGGGTGAATGCGCCCGGGGTGGATGCCCACCGCCGGCAGCCTGCGGTCAGAACGTCACGTTGGTCGTGAGCGCGAATTTGCGGGGGGAGTATTGGTATTGGAAGTAGCGGATCGTCCCATTGGTGCTGCGCGGGAGCGCGAGGATTTTTTGGCGGTCGAGCAGGTTGTCGACATTGAGTTGGACGGACATCTGGGTCTTGGCGAAGCCCCGGAAGCGGTAGACGATGAAGCCGTTGTTCTGGAGCTTGTCGGGGTAATAGAAAATTTTGCGCTTATTGGCGTCGGCGGCGTCGGTATACATGTAGCCGCGGAATTTACGGGCGTAGGTGGTGGAAAGGCCGAGCACGAGGCCC
>CAJAYO010000735.1 GCA_903948415.1 uncultured Opitutia bacterium
CGAGTAGCCGGCGTGGGAGGGGAATTTTTGCAGAAAAAGCGTTTCGTCGACGATGAGGCTGCCTTGGAAAATCGAGTCGGGCATCGCGCCGACAATCTGCACGTCGAAGCTGCGGCCGTTTTCATCGGTGTAGGCGAGCACGTCGCCGACTTTGCGCTTCAGGGCCCACATCATCGTGGTGGCGTCGACGAGGGCGGGGATCGCGCCGGGGGCGGTCGGGGTGCGCAGGGCGGCCCAGTCGGCGCCGGGTTTCAGGGGGAAGGCGCGGCGGGCGGCGAGCCGGGCGGCGTCGACGGCGAGGAGGCGCGGCTGCAGGGTGGTGTTGAGATTGAAACAATTGACGTTGTCGCCGGCCCCGACGCGCAGGGGGACGAGGTCGCCGAGGTCGGCGGCGGCGCGTTCGAAGAGTTCAAAGCCCTTCGTCTGGCCGTCGCGCGGGTGGTTTTGGGCGACGGTGGTTTCGATCTGGAGGGCGAAGCCGCCGGTGCCGCTGCTGCGCACCAGCCATTCGGAGCCGACGTGTTTGCGGAACGAGGCGACGGAGAGCACCATGAAGACGGCGGTGGCGATGAGGCCGACGACGGTGAGGTTGCGCGAGCGGCGCGCCTTCAGGTTGAGCGCACCGAGGTAGGCGGCGTCGAGGGGCGTGGCGCCGCGGGGGGCGGGGGGGCGGCTGAGCCACGCGCGGCAGAGCGCGAGACCGGCGAAGAGGAAGGCGAAGCCCGCGAGATAGAAGGCGGCCTGGGCGGGCAGGCCGCGGTCGGAGAGGCCCACGGCGGCGGCGCCGGCGAGGGCCGAGGCGGCGGCGAGGACGAGGGAGCGGCGGCGGATTTTCGCGGGGGCGACGACGGCTTCCGCTTGGGCGGCGAGGCGGATGGAGAGCGCGGCGCGGGTCTGGCGGCGCACGGCCAGCCAGATGGCGCCGAGCGAACTTCCGACGAAGACGACGAGGCCGAGCGCGATGCTCGTGGGCTGCGCGGCGAACGTGAAGGTCGCGGCCCCGCCGGCGCCGGCCCAAATGGTTTCGAGGAAACGCAAAATGCCGCGCGTGTAGAGGGCGGCCAGCGGGAGACCGAGGGCCGCGCCGACGGTGAGCACGACCGCGCCCTCGGCGAGGCGCCAGCGCAGGAGTTGGCGCGGGGGCAGGCCGACGGCGCCGAGGAGCGCGTCCTCGCGGTTGCGCTGGAGGAGGGCGAGTTGGAAGAGCATCGCGACGAGCCCGAGGGCGGCGAGGATCAGGAAAAAACTCATGCCGAGGAAGAGGCCGCCGAAATCGACGGCGGACTTCGCGGCGTCCTGGGCGCCGGCGCGCACGTTGCGCAGCAGGAGTTGATTCATTTCGGGGCGGAGTGCGCCGAGGAGCGTGCGCTCCAGGTCGGCGGCCTGCGCCGGTGGGTGGGGAATGCGCAGGGCGGTGAGCGTGCCCCACCGGGTGGTCCACATGTCGCGTCCGGCGGCGAGGGAGAAAAAGGCTTTGGGCGCGCCGCGGAAATCGTCCCAATATTTTTCGTCCTGCGGGCGGATTCGTTTGAGGTTGAGCGGGAGGCCGGGGTCCCAATCGCTCTGATGCTTGGAGTCGCTGATCCCGGGGAAGTCGGGCATCCACGCGCGGTCAGCGGCGAGGCCGGCCAGCGGGATCACGGCGCGGACGCGAAAGGAGGTCTGTTGCTCGACGAGGGTGTCGGCCGGTCCGACTTGGAAGTAGGTGACGCGGACGTCGTCGCCGGCGCTCGCCTGGAGGTCGTCGGCGAGCCAGCGGTTGAGCACGATTTCGCGGGGGCCGAGGTCGGGGGGCAAAAAGGGGGCGGCGTCCGGGGTCGTGGCGGTGGCGATGGAATAGGGGGTGGCGCGGTCGCCGGCGCGCAGTTCATTGACGAGATAAGTGATGGCCGGCTGGGCGGACGGGAGCGTGCGGGTGACGGCCGCGGTGATTTCGGGGTCGAGGAAGATGCGCTCGGAGGCGAGTTCGAAGGCCGCGGGTTGCTCGCGCCAATTCAGGGTGAGGCCATAGTCGGCGAGGCGGAGGGTGGCGGTGAGTTGAGCGCTGAGCGTGGAAAGCGGAGCGTCCGGAGCGGCGGCGACGAGAATCAGGTTGGCGCGGCCGGGGCGCTTGAAGGCTTCCTGGAGCAGTTCGATCGGAAGGAAAACGGTGGGGGCCGCGACCTGGGTGGCGGCGAGGTTGAAGCGGCCGAACGCCGCGTCGCCGACGATGGTGGTGACGGTGCAGCGCAGGGTTTCGAGTTTGGCCTCGGCGCCGGCGATGGGGGCGTTGCCGGCGAGGACGCCGGGTTTGGAGAGGCGCACGACGACGGTGTCACCGACGGAGAGGCGGAGGCGGCGCGCGAGGGTGTCGTTGACGGCGATTTCGGATTTGGCGGCGACGAGCGACGGAGGACGGGTGGCGGGGTCCGGGGCGAAGGACCAGAAGGCCGGCGTGACGCCGACGAGTTGGACTTCGTTGGTGGAGGCGCGGGTCGAAGCGTGGGTGGTGGTGCCGCGGGCGAGGAGGACGGGCGCGGCGTGGACGCGGGCGGCGGCCGCGAGATCGTCGGCGAGGGCCTGGCGGAAGAAGCGGTCCCCGGAGGCGACGACGTGGGTGGCGCGGCCGATGCGTTGTTCGGCGATGCGGCGGAGGGAGGCGGCGACGGAATCGCCGGCGAAGAGGGCGCCGAGGAGGACGGTGGCGCCGAGGATGGCGCCGGCGAGCACGCCGAGATAGGCGGCGCGGTAATGGACGACACTCCGCAGGACGTAGCGCAAGGCGGTCATGGTGAGAGCGGGGTGAACAAGAACACGGGGGTTGCGGTCGAGTGCTTCGACGCCCCAACGGGGCCAAATGTGATAGCCCAGGGCAACGCCCTGGGATTTTGAAGCGAAGAAAAGGCGGAGCCCTGAAGGGGCGAAACTTGGTCAGTCCCACACATAGCGTTCATCATGTTCGAGACCGTATTTTCGGAGGAGTTTACGGTATTCGTCCTGAAAAGTGACTTTGCGATGGTGTTCTGCTTGATTCGCGAGACAGGTCTCCAGAGCGGGACGATGAGATGGGCTGACGGAGAAAATCCCGTAGCCGCTTTGCCAATGAAAATTGGCGTAGTGCGGTCCGCGCGTTTTCAGCCACTTGGAGGAGCCGGTCTTGATCTCCTGAATTAGGTCCGCCGGCGACACCGTGCGCGGATGGGAAATGAGCAGATGAACATGATCGGAAACCGATCCCGCCTTGAGCAGCACGCCGGCGAGATTTCCGATGGTGCCCCCGAGATAGGCGTGGAGTTCTGCATGAGTGGAATCGTCCAAGCACGGTTCGCGGTTCTTTGTGGAGAAAACCACATGAACAAGAATTTGAGCGAGGGATTGCGGCACAGGAGGAAAAGGAAATTGCGCCCCTTCAGGGCTGGGATTTTTCGTGTCACATTCCCGGGGCGTTGCCCCGGGCTATCGACTGGTGCCCCGTTGGGGCACGAGCCGGCCATGCTCGAACTGATAGGTTGTAGCCATGCGCGCTGCGAGGGCGGGGTTGTGCGTGACGACCACGAGGGCGACGCGGGCGGCGGCGTTGGTGCGGAGGAGCAGGTCGGCGATGCGCTCGCCGGTCGCCGGATCGAGCGAGCCGGTGGGTTCGTCGGCGAGGATGAGCTTGGGTTGGTTAATGAGCGCGCGGGCGATGGCGGCGCGGAGTTGTTCGCCGCCGGAGAGCTGCCACGGCAAATGGGTCAGGCGGTCGCGCAGGCCGACCTGTTCGAGGAGGGCTTCGGCGCGGGCGCGGGTGGTGGCGACCGGTTCGTCCCAGCCGCCGGCGAGGCGGGGCACGAGGACGTTTTCCAGGACGGTGCACTGGGGCAGCAGGTAGTGGAGTTGGAAAATGAACCCGATGGAGCGGTTGCGGAAACGGGCGGCGGCGGCGGGCGCGAGCGCGCCGAGGGCCTGGCCGTCGATGGTGACGGTGCCCGCGGTGGGCTGGTCGAGGGCGCCGAGGAGATTGAGCAGCGTGGTCTTGCCGCTGCCGGAGGGGCCGACGACGGCGACGGATTCGCCGGCGGCGACATGGAGGTCGAGGTCGCGCAAGACGGTGATGGGGCCGGCGGGGCTCTCGTAGATTTTGGAAACGCGGGCGAGGTCGATCATGTCAGGAGAGGATTTTCCAGCGGCGGGCTTTCATTTCGAAGACCGGCAGGACGCCGGCGGGGACTTTTTCGACGTTGAACCGAATCTGAAACGCGTCGCGGAGCCGCGTCGCCAGTTCGGCGGACGGATCGAGGTGGGGTTCGGTCGGCTCGAAACGCACGGTGACTTCGGCGAGCGCGCCGCGTCGGTCGATTTCGGCCGCGTAGTCCCGGATGCCCGACACGGCGTGGACCACGGCATCGACGGCCGTCGGATAGAGATTCACGCCGCGCACGATCACCATGTCGTCCACGCGGCCGAGGATGCCGCCGGCGAGGGCGAAGGCGGCGGGGTCTTCGCCCGCGACAGCGGCGGGCCGGACGAGGTCGCCGGTCCGGTAGCGCAAGAGGGGGCAGGCGGTGCGCCCCAAGGTGGTGAGGACCAATTCCCCCTGCTCGCCGGGGGCGACGGGCCGGTTCGTGCCGGGTTGGAGGACCTCGCAGAGGTAGGCGTCGTGGAGCAAGTAGAGGAGCGTCGGCTGGTCGGGGAAACCGTAGGAAGCGGGGCCGATTTCCGTCATGCCGTGGTGGTCGACGACGCGGGCGCCGGGCCAGCCCTGTTCGAGGCGGGCGCGAAACTCCGGGACGCTGCCGCCGGGTTCGCCGCCGAGCATAATGAGTTCGACGCCCGAATCGCGCAGGGAAATCGCGGCCTCCCGGGCGACGTCCGCGAGGCGGAGCGCATAGGTGGGCGTGCAGCACAGGATGCGCGGTCGTCGGGCCAGCAGGAAACGGAGGCGGTCGAGGCTGCTCATGCCTCCGGCGGGAATCGCGAGGAGGCCGAGTTGCACGGCGGAATCGAAGGCCGCCCAGAAACCGAGAAACGGGCCGAAGGAAAACGTGAACAGGACGGAGTCGCCCCGCGCGGCGCCGGCTTTTTCCCACACGACTTTCCAGCGGTCGACGACCCACTGCCAGCTGTCGCGGTCGTCGAGCCAGAGGAGGGGGCGGCCGCTGGTGCCGCTGGTTTGATGGTAGCGCGAATAGGTCTCGCGGGGATACGTCAGCGTCGAGCCGTAGGGCGGGTGCGCGACCTGATCGCGGGCGAGTTCGTCCTTGGTCGTGAACGGCATCCGGGCGCGAAAGTCATCGAGCGCGGCAAACCCGTCGAGCCCGCCGGCCGCCGCCAGCTTGGGCTGGTAGAACCGGTTGGACGGGGCGATCGCGCGGATGAGGCGGTTGAGCGCGGTCAGCTGCTGGTGCGCGAGCGCCACGTCGGAGAATCAGCGCTGACCGGCGGCGAGAGGCGCGGCCTTGGCGACGGCGGCCTTGGGCGCGGGCGTGGGTTTGTAGTAGCTGACGAGGCAACCGCCGGTGGCGGCGAGCACGATGCCGGCGTAGAACTGCCAGGCGATGCCCCCGAAGCCGCCTTTGGGCGGATGCATGAGGGTGGCGGCGACGGCGTTCACAATCGGGGCGCCGGCAAAGACGATGGCCATGACGACGGTGGGCATGCCCTTGGCGCCGAAGGCGAGGAGAATGCCGAAGGCGCCGATGGCGCCGAGGGTGCCGGCGAAGAGCGAGATCCAGACACCCTTGCTCGGGAAATTGAAGTCGGAGCCGTTGAGTTTCAGCACCAGCAGAGGTGCGAGCACGGCGATGATAAAGTAGGCGACGCCGACGAAGAGGAACGCCTTGTAGCGACCGTTGACGGGATCACCCATGGCCATCTGGCCGCTGTGAAGATAGACGCCGTAGAGACCCCACGTAGCGACAGTGAGGAGGACATAATAGAGCCATTGCATGGTATTTTTTGGATAGGAAGGTTTAGGAAGCGGAAACGGGGGCGGGGGCGGCCATGACGGCGGCGAGTTTGGCGCGGAGATCGTCGTGGACCGGGGTCTTGCGGATCTGATGCGCGGCGGTGTCGAGTTCGACGTGGATGATGCCGAAGGAACCGTGGGCGATGACGGCGCGCGTCGGGTCGGCCTCGGCGAAGATCCAGAAGCTGTAACGCAGGCTGGTGGTGCGGACCTCGTCGATGCGGAGGCAAATTTCCAGGACCTGTTCGAAGCGCGCGGGTTTGCGGTAGTGGCAGGAAACTTCCAGGCGCGGCCAGCCATCCTGCAACCGGCCGTCGGACTGGTGGACGCGGAACCCGAGGGAACGGAAGAAGGCGTGCTCGGCGGATTCGACGAAGCGGAAGAAATTCGCGAAGTGCATGATGCCGGCGAGGTCGGTGTCGGCGAACTCGACCGCGCGGCGGTGGCAGAAATGAAAATGAGTGGGAGTGTCCATGCAGCGGGCGGGGTTAGTCCGCGGCGTGGGTGAGACGGCGGGCAACCAAGCCAAAATGTTGGGCCATAGTCGGAGCGCCGAAGCGTTTTTCAACGCCCAATCGGCCGGATTTTCCGAGGGCGGTGCGGCGGGGCGCATCGGCGAGCAGGTGGTGCCAGGCGTCGGCCAGCGCGCGGGGGTCCTGCGGAGGAACGCACAGGCCGCCGCCGGTGGCGCCGATGATTTCGGGGAACGACGCGGAGTCGGGTTGGACGACGGGGACGCCGCAGGCCATCGCTTCGACGACGTAGAGGCCGAAGGCTTCTTCGTAGAGGGTGGGCACCGAGAAGAGGGTCAGTCCGCGGAGAAAGGAGATTTTTTCTTCGCGGGAAACGTTGGGGAGCCAGGTGACGCGGGCGGAGAGGCCGGCGGCGGCGAGACGTTTCTGGAGTTGAGCAATCAGCGGTTGGTCGCCGGCGGTGGCGGCCCCGGCGATCTTGAGGAGCGTGCGTGAATCGGCCCGTTCCCGGGCGAGCAAAATGAAGGCGTCGACGAGGAGTTCGAGGCCCTTTTCGCGGCACAGGCGTGCGAGGTAGCCGATGGTGGGGACGGCGGGCTCGGCGCCGGCGGTGTAGCCGTCGAGCGAGATGCCGTTGGGCACGATTTCGATGGAGGCGGGCGCGAGACCGAGGCGGCGGCCCATGTAATCGGCGTAGCGGCGGCTCGGGGAGATGAGGGCATCGGCCGCGGGAAGGTGGTGTTTCAAGGCGGCCCAGCACTGGGTGCGGTAGGGCTCGGGCAGGCTGTCGAGAAACGAGTCCTCGCCCTGAAAAAAGACGGCGACGGGAGCGCCGAGCCGGCGTTTGAGCTCGGGGGTGAAGCCGGCGAGCAGGGCGTTGGAGAGGCACACGAGATCGGGTTTCGCGATGTCGCCGAGCCAGTCGAGGAGTTTGTCGAGTTCCTTGCGGAGCGGACTGGTGGCGACGTTGAGCATCTCGACGGCCATCTCGCCGTGGGTGCGGGCGGAGGTCATGTGGCTGTGGCGCGCGGCCCAGCGCAGGAGGCCGGTGGAATTGAGCAGGCGGTCGAAGGCGGCGGGGGTTTTGCGGAAGAGCGGGATTTTCTGTTGGAGGAAGACGTTGATGCCGCCGAAAAACACGGGGACCTTTTCCGCGCCGACGAGCGTGGTTTCGTCGAGGATGAGCGGCAGGTACATGGGCGCGAGGGTGACGTCGTGCCCGGCGCGGTGGAGTTCGCGGGCGAGGGCATTGTCGCGCATGCACGCGCCGCAATAGTAGCTGCCGGTGCCGGCGGTGAGGAAAACGATTTTCACGGCGAGGGCAGGATTTCGAGAATCCAGGCGAGGGGTTCGCCCGTGGGTTGGGCGAGGCAGTTGAAACGGCCGAAGCACTCGGGGGCGGCCGGCGCCGCGGAGGGGATCGGGGGGAGGCGGGACGCCGGGGCGGAGAAAAATCCGAGCGGGGCGCTGACGAACGGGATTTTGAAGTCGTGCAGGATCGTGCCGAGCGGGGTACGGCCGGCGGTGAGGGCGGCGCGTTGCGCCAGCGTGAATTGGGCGAGGGCCACGGCGAGCACGCCGTATTCGACGACGCGGTCGGTGGCGGTGGTGCGCAGAAAGACTTCGCGCAGGTAGAAATCGTCGACGTGGCCGACCTGCCGGACGTCGACGCGGAGGGGGCTGCCGTGAAAGTCGGCGAGGGTGGAGGTCATGTCGCGCCGATGGTCGAGGAGGCGGCGGGGGAGGTCGGGCAGGTGGGCGCCGGGGAGGGCGCGGAAGGTGTCGAGCGGGAGGCGGCAGGATTCGCGCATGAACCGCGCGAAGGCGGCCGGCAAGGCCGGGACGGCGGGTTGGTCCGTGGTTTCCACGCGCGGAGAAACGGGTGCGTCAGACGATCTTGTTGGTGCGGTGCTGCGAGAGGAAGAACTCGTGCAGCAGGGTGTCGACGCAGAGGAGGCCGTCGCGGGTGAGGCGGACCTGCGTGGCGTCGACGGTGAGGAAGCCCTCGGCGGCGAGGTGGCCGAATTGGGCGGCGAAGCGTTGCGCGAGGTCGACGCCGAATTTTTCCGCGAAGTAGCCGAGGGCGACGCGGCCGAGCTTCATCTGGAGGATGAATTCGCGGATCATGAGTTCCTCGCGGGTGGTGCGGAAGGCGCGTTTGACGGGGCGCTGGCCGGCGTTGATGGCCGCGAGGTAGGGTTCGATTTCGGTGACGTTTTGGTAGTGGACCCCGGCGGCGTGGGAGAAGGACGCGACGCCGAGCCCGATCAAGTCGGCGCCGGTCCAGAGTTCGTCGCGATAGACGAACTTGGTGCGCTTTGGGTCGAGGACGGCGGTGTAGCCGCTGGCGATGGTGTAGCCGGCGCTTTCGAGGGCGGCGAAGGCCTCCTTCACCCAGCGGCGTTTGGTCTGCCAATCGGCCACGGGGGCGACGAGTTTTCCGTCGGCCTTCATCTCTTTGTAGATGGTGGTATTGTAGGGGATCTCCATCTGGTAGATCGTCACGCTGTCCGGCCGGAGCGCGAGGGTCTGCGCGATATTGCGCTGCCAGAGGGCCTCGGTTTCCTCGAGCATGCCGGCGATCAGGTCGATGTTGATCTGGGCGAAATTTTCGGCGCGGGCGCGCTCGTAGGCGGTGAAGACCTCGGCGGAGCGGTGGGCGCGGCCGTTGATTTCGAGCACGTGGTCGTCGAAGTGTTCGACGCCGAGGCTGAGGCGGGTGACGCCGACGTCTTTGATGGCGGTGAGCTTGCCGGGATTGAGGGTGCCGGGCTCGGCCTCGAAGGCGACTTCCTCGGCGGCGTCCCAGGGGAGGACGGCCTTGAGTTTGTCGGTGAGTTCGTGGAGCTGCTTGGCGGAAAGATAGGAGGGGGTGCCGCCGCCGAAGTAGACGAAGTGGGGTTTGCGGTCGCGGAAGAGAGGGCGGGCCGCGAGGGACTTCAGTTCGGTGATCGTGGCGTCGAGATAGGCCTGGATGTCCTGGGCGTTCTTGTCGGTGTAGACGCGGAAGTAGCAAAAATGGCAGCGCTTCCGGCAAAACGGGATGTGGTGGTAGAGGCCGAGTTTGGCGCCGGGGGTGGGCGGGGTGTCGAGGGCTTGCTCAACCTGAAATTTCTGGTCCTCGGACCAAAAAGAAAACGGCGGGTAGTTGGAGATGAAATAATTGCCCGCGAGGGTGGAACTCTTGGCCGGGGTGGTGGGGCGGGTGGGCGCTTCGTTCATGAGAAAGGTCGGGGTGGGGGCGAGACGTGGGGAGCCGGAAATATGCTCAGGGTTTTTGCGGCGGGCGGCTGCGGACGGCGAACACGGTGCCTTTTTCGCCGCCCACGACCAGCTGGCGGTGGCCGAACGCGGGGGACGCCACCAGCGATTCGCCGAGCTCCAGTTGCCAGAGTTCGGCGCCGGTCTCGAGGGAGGCGGCGTAAAGCCGGCCGTCGGTGGAACCGAAGACGACGGCGTCGTCGAAGACGATGGGGGAGCCCTCGATGCGGCCGCCGGTCTTGAATTTCCAGGCGCCCTCGCCGGTGGTGCGGTGGATGGCGTGGAGGTGTTTGTCGCGCGATCCGATGAGGACGAGGCGGTCGTTGATCGCGGGCGAACTGTAGAAGGGCAGGGCGCGATCCTCGTAGGTCCAGGCGACTTTGCCGCCGACGACGTCGAACGCGACGGTCTGGTTGGCGTAGTTGCCGCAGAACGCCATGGTGCCGAAGGTGCCGATGGAGGCGGGAATCTGGGCTTCGGTGGGGATTTTGTGGACGAGGGTGCCGTCCTTGAGGTTGACGACGTGCAGCTGGGCGTCGCAGCCGCCGAAGACGAGGAAGCGGCCGTCGACGACGCCGGGCGAGCCGTTGATGTAGTCGTCGGTCTTGTAACTCCAGACGAGTTTGCCGTCGTCGGCCTGGAGCACGCGGGTGGTGCCGTCGTAGCCGTTGAGCAGCACCCAGTCGGCGGTGCCGTCGGGGGATTTGATGGTGATGGCGCCGGCGCTGATTTTGTCGTCGCTGGCGAACTGCCAGGCTTCCTGACCGGTGTCGGCGGCGAGGGCGTAGAGCCGGCCGTCGTTGGAGGAGAGGAACACTTTGCCGCCGGCGACCGCGGGCGCGGCGGTGATGGCGTCCTTGGTGGAGAAGGCCCAGAGCGGTTGGCCGGTATCAGCGGCGAGGCAATGCAGCGTGCCCTTGGCGGTGCCGATGAAGACGCGGTCGGCGACGAGGGCGGCCTCGGCGGAAATCGGGCCGGCGGCGGTGAAGGTCCACGCGATGACCGGATCGCGGGGCAAGGTCGTGGGGACATGGCCGCTGAGGGCGGGGCCGCCGCGGGTCATGGGCCAGGCGATCTCGGGGGCGGGAGGCTTGGCCGGCGCTTTTTTCGCGGCGGCGGAGGAGGAAGGTTCGCCGCAGCCGGCGAGGAGCAGCGCGGCTCCGAGCAGGGTCGCCCGGGCGAGGGCGCAGAATCCATCAGGGGGTGACATGGGGCGAAAACGCACGCTCGTAGAGTGAGACGAAGTCGGGGGCCTGCAACGCGCGCGGGTTGAATTTTCCCGTCCACTGGCGGGTGGCGTCGTCGGCGAGGAGGGCGAAATCCATCGGGCCGGAATCGAGGGGAGGCAGGGAACTCTGCGCGACCATGGCGGTGACCCAGTCGATCAACGGCAAGGTGGTGGTGCTGGCCTCGCGGAGCACGGTTTCGAAGCGCGCGTAGGTGGTGGCGGCGGCGGGCACGGTGGAGTTGAAGCGCATGACCGAGGGCAGCATGCGGGAAACGGCGTGGCCGTGGACGACGCCGTGGCGGGCGGTGAGGGGGTTGGCGCTGGCGTGGGCGGCGCCGAGCATGCTGTTTTCGATGGCGAGGCCGGCAAAGGCCGCGCCGAGCAGCATGTGGCCGCGGTCGTCGTCGGTGGCCGCGCCGGCGACGACGCGCTCGATGGCCGTGGCGAGGTGGCGGAAGGCGGACTCGGAGTAGAGCGAGGAGAGCTCGTTGCGTTTCGTGGAGACGGCGGATTCGAGGGCGTGGGAGAGGGCGTCGAGGCCGGACAGGATGGCGACGGACCGGGGCAAGGTCGCGGTGAGTTCCGGGTCGAGGATGGCGGTGTGCGCGCGGGCCTTGGGGTCGCCGCAGGCCATTTTCTCATGGCTGCCGTCGCGGCTGACGAGGGCGTAGGACTGGGTTTCGCTGCCGGTGCCGGCGGTGGTGGGGATGGCGATGAGCGGCAGGAGGGGCCGGGTGGCTTTGCCGTAGCCGTGGTAGTCGTGCATCACGCCGCCGTTGGTGAGGACGAAATTGCAGGCGCGGGCCGTATCCAGACTGCTGCCACCGCCGAGGGCGACGAAGCAGTCGAAGGTCGCGGTCCGGGCGGCATCGCGGCAGGCGGCGATGTCGGACTCGGTGGGATTCTCTTTCGCGTCGGCGAAGACGGTCACCGGGAGGCCGGCGGCGGCGAGGAGGCGCTGGGCGCGGTCAAGGTGGCCGGTGCGCGCGAGGCCCCGGTCGCTGACGAGGAAGACGGCGGTGCCGCCGGCGTCGCGCACGCAGGCGGGCAGTTCGCGCAGCGTCCCCGGGCCAAAGACGATTTTCGGCGAGGGGCGGGAGGCGAAAGGGGCAACCATGGAATCGGAAACCGGGAAACGCAAAGGACCGGTTTCCCGATGAGCGGAGGGTGGGGTCAGACGGCGACGAGATCGCCCTGGAGGGCGCGGCGGCGGTAGAGGAATTCGAAGAGGTTGCCCTCGTGCGGCTGTTCCCACTGGACGCGCATGGTCGAATACGGCCCGAGGTTGAGGCGCTCGATGTTGGTGCTCGTCATCAGATCGATGCTCCACGCCTGATCGCGGGTGAAGGCGGAGACGACGAGGGACTCGCCGATCTGGCCGATCATTTGGGCCTGGGGCACCTGGAGGACGCTCGCGAAGGGGAAGCCGTACTCGGTGTTGGCGAGCGGGTGGTTGAGGTCGTCGCAGACGATGAGGGTCGGGCGGAGGAAGGTCTGGCCGTGGGCTTCGACGAGGCGCGGGCCGTTGCGGTATTTGGCGGTGAGGTCGACGGCCCCGGGCACCTGGAGGAATTCTTCGAGACGTTCGTCGATGGCTTTCGCGGATTTGGGATTGGCGAAGCTGCAGAGGGTGGCGTCGGGGTGATCGCGCGGGAGCGGTTCGATGGCGGCGAGTTTGCGGGCGAGGGCATCGGCGAGCGTGTCGCGGTTTTTGCCGATGAGGACGGAGGAGCAGTTGATGCAGCTGCGGCCGCCGTTCGCCGCGATCGAGTTGACGATGACATCGAGGTGTTTCGGCCAGTCGGCGGCGAAGTCGTCGCCGATGACGATTTTGCTGCGACCGGAGCCGTGGACGTTGATGTGGCGGTAGGGCGCGTATTTTTTCAGCGTGGTGTCATTGCCGAAGGCGATGGCGCGGCCGGTGCCGAAGAGGAGGGTGTCGCCGCCGTCGTGGGTGGTCGGGTAGAAGCCGAAGGCCGCGGGGGGGAAGCCGGCGGCGATCATCGCCTGGATGAGACGGAAAGGGGTGAGGGGATCCTCGCGGCCGGGCTTGAGCACGACGGGGATTTTCATCACGAGCGCGGGGAGCCAGAGGGAGTTGACGCCGGGGGAATTGCTGGGGAGGAGGACGCCGAGGCTGTTGGTCTCGGCGAAGAAATTTACGTCGAGGCCGTTTTGGCGGACGAAGCCGCGGTCGAAGAGTTCGAGCGGCATGCCGCGGGTGAGGCCGGAGATGACGGCGCGGATGTTGGACATCGCGGCGTGGACCTTGCCCATGTTGGAGCGGCCGAGGCTGTGGGGGAGGCCGGTGAGTTGGGAGAGGGCCGCGACGTAGTCGGCGGGGCTCTGGAGGCGTTCGCCGTCGCCCCAGGGGAGGTGGCCGTGGAGGTAGAGTTCCGCGGCTTTTTCCATGTAGCCGACGAGGGTCTCGCAGGGGATGGCGCGCAAGGCTTCGCCGGACTTGGCGAGCTGTTGGAGATCGCGGCGGATGAGGCCGGAGTTGGCGACGCTGATTTCGAGCGGCTGGCCGGAGACGTTGAACTTGATCGTATCGAGGCTCCGGTAGGTCTGGCCGAGGCGGAGGACGGGAATGTGGATGGCGCTCATGGTTGGTTGAAGGAGGGATGGCCCACGGAACACACGGAATACACGGAATACACGGAAGAATAGGGCCGAGCTTTTTCCGTGGGTTCCGTGGGAGTGTCCTTCTGGCGAGATTAGTAAACGCCCTCGATGATTGTTTTGGTGAGGGACTGGAAGGGGCGGACGTCGCCGACGCCGTCCCAGGGGAACTCGCTGCACGGGGGGCGGCGGATGGCTTCGTCGCGTTCGAGGAAGCGGGGCACGAAAAACTCCTTGGTCATCGTGGTGAGTTCGACGCGGCCGTAGTCGCCGTAGTTGACGAGCTCGGCGGGGTTGTCGGGGTGGACGATGCGGAGGGTGGCGCGGGGCTGGGGCGCGTAGTAGGTGAGGCTGTAGTTGTCGGCCTTGGTGAGTTTTTTCGAAATCGCGAGGCCCATGAGGGTGTTGCCGTAGGTGGGGGCGAAGTTGATCTTGTTTTCCAAGACCTCCTCGACGACGAAGCGGACGTACTGGGGCGTCATGGTGGTGCCGCCGACGAAGACGCCCTTGAGGCCGGCCTTCACGAGGGACATGCGCTCGGCGAGGTTCTCGAGGAGGCGCGGGGTGGTGAACATGTTGGTGATCTTGCGGTGGCGCAGGATCGTGGCGGCTTGGTCGATGACGTGCTCCTGATACTTGCGGGCCATGGCCATGTCGCCCATGCCGATGAGGCGCTTCACGAAGCGCGGGTCGAGGTCGACGAAGTAGCAGGAGTCGCCGCGGTAGTTGGCGAGATGCTCCACGGCGAGGCGCAGGCGGCGGGGGCCGGTGGGGCCGACCATCAGCCAATTGCCCTTGGGGAAAAAGTCGGGACCGTAGTGGTCGCTGTATTCTTCGTAGTCGGTCTTGTAGTCATCCCAGCCGACGCGCTGTTTGGGCATGCCGGTGGTGCCGCCGGTCTCGAACACGTTGTAGGGGCGCTTGGCGTAGGCCTTGGGGACGAAGCGTTCGGGCTGCTCGGTGCGCAGCACATCGTCGTCGAAGTGGGGGAATTTTTTCGCGATGTCGGCGAAGCACTTGATTTCCTTGCGCGGATCCCAGCCGGCGGTCTTGGCCCACTTGAGCCAGTAGTCGCAGCCGGTGGCGGGCGAGAAGTGCCACGCGATCATCTTGCGGGTCCAGGCGTCGAGGGCGGATTGGGCTTGGGGAGGGGTGAGTTTGCTGCTCATGACGTTTTGATTGGGAAAAATTTGGCGAGGCAATGATCAGGCGGAGGACGAGTGAAGAGCGAAACGGTGACGACGGTGACGGTGCACACGAGTACGAGGGTCGCAACCGGCAACATGCCGCCAATGAGAAATTTTCGGTTGGCCCCGAAGTCGGCGGCGACGAAAAGTGCGAGCCAGGTGACGGCGGTGACGGTGACGGCGGCGAACGCCGCGGGCGCGGTCACGCGCCGCCAATGGAGGGCGGCGAGGAGGAGCGGGACCAGGCCGGCGTAACCGGTAAAGCACCACGTGCCGAGGGCGAAGATCTGGCGGGTTTCGAGAAACGTCATGGCATAGGTGAGCGCGACCATCAGGACGATGAAGCCGCGGGCGATGTTGACGAGCGCGCGGTCGGAAAAGCGCGTGGGGCTGAAGTGGTGGACGACGATGTCGCGGGTGAACATGGTGCCGATCGCGATGAACTGGGCGTCGAGGGAGATCGCGGCGAGCACGCCGGCCGCGACGAGACCGGAGACGACGGGCGACGTGAGCTTGGCGACCATGAGGCCGAGGACGGCGTTGGAAGAGATGCCGCTGGGGACGACCGGGAGCAGGCCGCCGGGCACCATCGCGCCGGTGGCCCAAAAACCGATCAAAATGCACGGCAGCCACGCGAGGAGGATGGCGACGGGATGCATCACGAGCAGGAGTTTGAAGGAGGCGGCGGAGCGGGCTGTGAGAAAGTTTTGGAAAACGTGCGGGAAGACGCCGATCGAGAGCGGGATCAAACAGTAGGTGAAAAACTCGAGTTCGCCGATGTTGCCGGCTCGGACGGCCTTGGCGGGTTTGGCGGTGGCGGAGGCGGCCTCCATGCCGCCGAGGGTGTCGGCGATGAGCCAGAAGGCCAGCAGGCCCATGCTCACGAAGACGATGGTTTGGAAAACATTGACGAGGGCGGCGCTCCGGGCCCCGCCGATGAAGACATAGAAGAGAACGACGGCGGAGATGACGGCCATCGTGAGCCAGGGCGGGATCGCCCCCCGGGTGGCGGCAAACGCTTCGGGAAAGGCCCCGACGGTGACGCCGCTGACCACGGAGCCGACGCCGAGGAGACCGATGAGCACGTAGGGAATCAGCAGGCCGGCGAGGACGGGAAAGAGGGCGTAGCCGAGGGCCGAACTCTGGAAGCGGTCGCGAAAATACTCGATTTGGGTGACGTAGCCGTAGCGTTTGCCGAGGGACCAGAGCGGGAGGCCGATGAGGAAAAAACAGGCCGGATGCACGAGCGCCGACCACGAGGCGAGTTTGCCGAAGGTGCCGACGCCGTAGTCGAAGGTCTCGGCGGTGCTGCCCACCATGGCAAAGGCGGTCATCGCCGTGCCGAAGACGGTCATAAAGAGGACGACGGGGCCGAGCGAGCGGCTCGCGACAAAGTAGTCGGCCGTGCCGCCGCGGAAATAGCGGACACTGACGAGGCCGATCGCGACCACGATCGAGAGATAGAGGCCGATGATGAGGGCCGGAATCATCGCGGCGGCCCGGATTTCACGGTGGTCGGGGCGTCGGCCGGTGCCGGGGTGTCATCGAGGTTGGTCGGCCAGGCGAACGTGGCGACGAGCCCCCAGCCGACGGCGACGAGGAGGGTCCAGACGGCGTGGTAGGCGAGGCTCACGGGCACGATGCCGAAGACGAGGCTGGCATCGGCCCGCCACCAGAAATCCTGGTGGAGGGCGAAGAGCAGAACGAAGTAGGTGGCGATGAGCGCGCGTTTCGACATCGCGCGACTAGCGGCCGACGGCAAACAGGTGGGTCATCGTCGTGACATAGAGGGTGTCGTTGGCGATGACGGGTGAGCCGTAGATGGGGGTGAAGAACTCGACCTTGCCGAGGAGTTTCTTTTCGCGGCCGGCCTGCAAGATGACGAGTTCGCCGTCTTCGTTGCCGCAATACACTTTGCCGTCGGCGACGAGGGTGGAGGACCAGATGCGGCTGTTGGTGGCGTGCATCCAGAGGGTTTTGCCGGTCTTGGCGTCGAGACAGTGGATGTTGCCGTTGTATTCGGCCTGGTAGATCAGGCCGTCGACCACGCTCGGGGTGGAGATGGTGCGGCCGACGGTTTTGTTGGTCCAGAGGGCCTTGCCGGAGAGGTCGCCCGTCGCCGTGAGATCGATACAGCTGACCATGCCGACACCGTCGCCGTGTTCGGGGTCCTGGCCGATGGCCATGTAGGCGCGGTCGCCGTCGACGACGACGGTGGCGATGATTTCGCTGGGGCCGTCGTGGGTGGCGTATTTGAGGGGCTGGCCATTTTTCGTGCGATACTCGACCGGATCGGCGTCGTAGCGGAAGAGTTCCTTGAGGGCCTGGAAGCCGTCCTTGTGGGCGTAGGGCTCGGTGTCGTAGCCGTAGCACCAGCCGTCGCCGCCGCCCCAGACGATCATGGGCTTGCCCTTGACGTTGGCGTAGGCGGCGGAGCTCCAGCTGGCGTGCAGGACGCGCTTCGAGACCTCGGAGGTTTCTTCGCCGAGGAGTTTGCCGGTGTTTTTGTCCACGGCGATGAGGGCGGGCGCGAAGGGGGCGGGGATGTTGAGGTGGGACCAATCGACGCCGTTGGAGGTGGCGACGAAAATGCGGTCGCCGACGATCAGGGGGGAGCAGCTGGAGACGTTATGGGGGAAAATCCCGAGGTCGTTGCGGACATCGGTGACCCAGAGGATATCGGCGCTCTTGTCGGACACGGCGACGGGTTTGCCGTCGACGGAGGAGAACTTCGCCTCGTCCATATAGGGCCCTTGGTTGCCGTCGGCCTGGCCCTTGACGTCAAAGCAGATGACCTCGCCGCGATTGGAAACGACGTAGCCGCGGTCGCTCTCGATGGCGACGGAGGAGCAGAGGCCGACGTATTCCCAGTCGCTGACCTTGCCGGCGCCGACCTTCGGGATGACGAGCTGCCAGAGGAGCGCGCCGGTCTTCTCGTCGAAACACATGAGGACGCCGCGGTCGCCGATCTGCGTGGGATCGCGGGGGGATTCGTTGTTGGTGCCGACGAAGACGCGGCCGCCGGCGACGCAGGGGGTGCCGTAGGCCTGGGAGCCGAGTTTGGTGACCCAGCGGATGTTCTTCGTGGATTTGGGATCGATGGTCTCGGTCTTCGGGAGGAATTTGCCGCTGACGATATCGGTGGGGATGCCCTTGCCCGGGGAGACCATGTTGCGGCTGGGCGTGCCGCCCCACATGGGCCAATCGCCCGCGAGGGTGGGAGCCGCGGTGCACACCGCAGCGAACAACGAAAGGGAGAGGGAGCGAAGGTTATTCATTGGCGGTGAGGGAGAGGTTATCGATGAACACGCGTTTCAAGCTTTGGGGAGAGAAGGCAAACACGCCCGGGGCTCCGTGGGCATGGACGATGGGCTGGCGGACCTCGATGGTCCAGGCGGCGGGTTCGGGTTTCGCTTTTTCCCAGAGCTTGGCGCGGACGACGCCGCCGGTGCCGGTGGCGTCGTGGTCGACGCGGGTTTTGAGGCGATACCAGGTGTTGGGCGCAGCTTCGAAGGGGACGGATTCCTTCACGCGCTCGTGGTTGCTGGTGACCTCGAGGATGCGGCTGTTGGCGGCCATCGCGATCAAGTAGCGCTGGTTGACGAGGCCGACGGAGGACATCGAGCGGCGGTTGCCGTCGGTCATGATATCGGCTTCGAGCGTGTAGTTTTTCATCTCGGGTTTGCCGATGAAGTTCATGGTGCGCTGGAAGAGAATTACGTCGAGGCGGTTGGCGAGGACCTTGTCGCCGCCCTGCTCGAGGACATGCCATTTGACGCGGGCGCCCAACCAGGCGAGCGGAGGGAAGCCGACGTCTTCGCCGGCGGGGTTTTTCTGGCCGAGGGGCAGATTGGCGAAGGTTTCGCGATAACCGGGGCCGGCGACGATGCGGCCGCGGGTGTTGCCGACGAGGGTGTTCCACTTGGCCTGGAGGGCGCCGGCGGAGAGTTTCGCGGTTGCGGTGGTCTTGACGACGTGGCCGACGATCTCGGCGTCGACCTCCGATTTTACGAGGGCGGTGGGCGGGACGAACTTGGCGAACGTCGCCTCGCTGGTGACGTCGCGCACGCGGCGGCCGGTGGCGTCGAGGCCGTAGACGGTGAAGGTCTGGGCTTGGCCGGGCGAGAGGGCAAATTCGGCGGGCACGACCTGGAGCTGGGTGATCGGGGCGGTCGAGGGCGCGGGGGGGACAAAGGCGACGGAGGGCGGCACGCTGGCGGCGGAGGCTTTGGGGCCGAAGCAGTGCAGGCCTTCCTTGGTGAACACAAACACGGCATCGCCGTAGAAGGACGGAGCGCCCAGGCAGGGTGCGCCCAACGGGTTGGTCGAGACGACGGTGGCTTTGTCGCCGGCGTCTTTCACGACATAGACGGACCCGTTCTGCATCGGGATGTAGAACTTGCCGTCGGCGTAGGCGGGCGAGGCGTGGAGTTGGTCGGGGGAGAGTTTTTCCTGCCAGATGGTTTTGCCGGTGGTGGCGTCGGCGCAGAGGAGGCTGCCGGTCGCGACGGTGGAATAGACGCGGTTGTTGACGAGCAGCGGCGAGCTGCTGAAGGCGGTGAACTCGTCGTTGCGCCAGATTTCGGCGGTGGCCGGCAGGACGAGGGGCTTCGGGCCCTTGGGGTATTCGGTCGGGATCTTGATCGCGACGAGGCGGCCCATGCTGGTGGCGTCGACGTTTTCTTTGCCGTGCACCCCGATGAGGGTGTCGTTGCCGAGGAGGAGGACGTCGGCGTTGACGCCGGCGAGGGAGAGGTGGAAGCGCCAGACGGGCTCGCCGGTGCGGGCGTTGATGCAGACGACGTAGCCGCAGCCGGTGCCGGCGTAGAAGACGCGCTGGTCGCCGAGATTGCCGAAGACCGGGGTGGCGAAGGAGCTGTCGACGGGCTCGATGCCGGGGGTGGAGAACCAGGCGAGTTCACCGGTGCGTTTGTCGAAGGCGTAGAAACGATTGCGGGCGGGGCCGTCCGCGCCCCAGTTGGCGGTGATGCCGTCGGTGATAACGAGGGGGCCGTCGATGGCGAGGGAGCCGGTGCGGCCGTTGGGGAAGGTGAGGCGGCCGAACTCCTCGACCATGGAACGTTCCCAGAGGAGTTTGCCGTCGCGGGTGAACGCCATGAGCTGACCCCAGGTGGACTCGACGAAGATGTTGCCCGTCTCCGCATCGACGAGAGGGGCGCCGATGCCATAGCGGTTGTAGGTCGTGTCGCTGAGGTAGTCGCGGAACCGGTGCTCCCAGAGCTTCGCGCCGGTCTTCACGTCGAGACAGATGAGGGCCTCTTCGAGATCGGTGGTCTCGCCATAGAAACCGAAGGCATACACGCGGCCATCGGCGATGACCGGCGCGCCGGCCCCGTGCGCCTTGAAGGACCAGCGGTGGTTGGGACCGTTGAGGGCGAGGGTGTCGGGGAGTTTGACGCTGGATTTGGAGACGCCGTTTTGGTCGGGCCCGCGCCAATTGAGCCAACCGGAGGCGGCCTGAGCGGGGCTGACACTGAGGCCGCCCGCGAACACGAGGAGGACAGGAAGGAGACGAGCAGGGATTCTCATGGGACGAAAACAGGAGGTGAACTAAAGCGACGGGCGAGACGGACGGGACGGACTTCGGTTACGGTGGGGAGATGGGCCTCCGACTCAATACACGAACGAGAATTGGACGCCGACGCGGCGCGGGGCGCCGGGGCTGCCGGCGTAAATCTCGGGGTTGATGAATTGGTAGTAGTTTTTGTCGGTGAGGTTTTGGCCGTAGACGGCGACGGTGTAGCGGTCGAAGCGGTAGCGCAGCTGGGCATTGACGATGCCGTAGGCGGGCTGGGCGAACATCGCGGTGTTGCGTTCGTCGAAGTAGGAGCGGCCGATCGCGGCATAGCTGGCATTGGCCGACCAACCCCGGCCGAAATCGACGGTCACGCCGGTGCGCAAAGTCGCGGTGGGGATGAACGGGACGCGTTTGCCGTCGACGCGGGCGCCGGAGGCGTCGCGGTGGTCGTCGAAGGTGGCGTCGGTGTAGCCGGCCTGGAAATCCCACCAGACCTTCTCGACGGGGCTCCACATGAATTTGGCCTCGAAGCCGCGGGCGAGGACCTGGGCGGCGTTGACGACGACGAAGTCGGTGGAGTTGGGGACGGTCCGTTCGAACTGGTAATTGTCGATGGCATTCCAGAAGGCGAGGACGCTGCCGCCGAAGCGGCCCTTGGGCGGGCCGAAGGTCACACCGGCTTCGGTGGCCCAGATTTGTTCGCCGTCGAAACGGGCGAGGAGGGGGTTGCCGGTGAAGCCGCTGTAACCCTCGGGTTTGTGGGCGAGGGAGGTTTTGGCCTGGAGGTTGAGCGAGGGGGAAACGGAGTGCACGACCGCGCCCGAGGCGGACATGTAGTCATGGCGCTGCGCACCGCGGAGGCGCGGGTCCTGGGGGGCGGGGAAGCCGAAGCTGTTCGAGCTGGCCTTGGTGCGGTCGAGGTCGGACTCGGTGCGCTCGAGGCGGGCGCCGAGCTTGAGGACGGTCTTGTCGCCGACGGGCTGATCGAGGTTGGCATAGCCGGCGAGATTCATCTGGCCCACGGAAAAGGCGGAGCGCTCGGTCTGCACGAAATTCGGCGGCACGAAGGCGCTCGGCGGCACGATGAACACGCGGGTCGCGTTGCCGTCGACGGTCGAGTCGGAATAGAAGGCGCCGGCGCGCCATTGGGTGCGCTGGGCGCCGGGGGTGGACTCGACGCGGACCTCCTGGGTCCAGAATTTTTCGCTCTGCTTCACGTTGGAGAACGCGAGCGGCAAGGGCGAGAGGTCGAGGTCGGTGACCGAGGGATCGAGGTCCCATTGCTGCTGGGACGTCGTCGCAGTGAGCGAGCCCCAGGTGAAGGTTTTCTTGGCTTGGAGCGAGAGTTGGAGGCGTTCGACCTTGGTTTCGCCGTTGAGGTCGGAGGCGACCTCGAAGGGATTGCGGCTGAAGAGCGAGCTCAGGCGCGTCGCGTCGTCGCTGGTGTTTTCCATCGTGAGGCCGAAGCGGACCTGGAGCTGGTCCGCAGCCTTCCAATAGAGGGCGCCGCGACCGGCGACGGAGCGGCGATCGTCGGCGCTGCGTTTGCGGAAGGTGTTTTCGATGTAGCCCTCGTGTTCGGTGAGGCCGACGCTGGCGCTGTAGCCGATTTTGTCGTTGAGCGGGCCGTCGAAGGAAGCCTGGAGGGCGGAGTATTTGGCGGAGCCGTAGTCGAGCAGGACGTTGCCCTGATGGGTGGCGCCGGGGGTGCGGGTTTTGATGTCGATCACGCCGCCGGGGGCGTTGCGGCCGTAGTCGGTGCTCTGGGAGCCGGCTTTGACGGTGAAGCTCTCGATGTTGAGGAGGGCGCTGGGATAGGAGGAGACGGAGCCGCTCGGCACGTCGTCGATCACGAGTCCGACGGCGGGAGCGGAGAAGAAGATCGAGTTGGAAACGCCGCGCAGGGAGACGACGTCGCCGAAGCCGCGGGTGTCGCTGTTGCTCGTGCCGAGGTTGGGCGCGAGGCCGGCCATGTCCTGGAGTTGCGCCACGCCGTGCTGCTGGAGGAGGTACTGGTTGAGGACGGAGGTGGAGTTTTGGATGCGGAGACCATCGACGCCGAATTCGGCCTCGACCTTGAAGGGCGACATTTCGGTCGCTTTCGCGTCGGCGGCGGCCAAACGGTCGGCGCAAATTCCGGTGAGAACGGCGAGGGTCGCGACGAGGCGAACGGGCCGGTGGTTGGATAGAAACAACATGGTGAAGGGAAGGAGAGGGGAGGTTGGGGGCAGACGGGCTCTGCGGAGTCCGCAGAGACGCTTAACCCCTGCCCGAAGGTGCAAGGAGGCGTCCAGTTTTTTCGCAGGCCGGCCGCGGGTTTGTTTCAGGGGCCGGGCGGGTCAGCGGGGGGCGCCGACGGCGATGAGCTGGTCGCGGGTGCGGAAAAAGAGCGCGCCGTCCGCCAGCGCGGGGGTCGAGAGGCAGGTTTCGCCGAGGGTGTTTTTCGCGGTGAGGGAGAATTGGTCCGTGGCGGGCACGACGAAGACGTGGCCCAGTTCGCTCGTGAAGAAAATATTCCGGCCGTCCGACACGGGCGACGCGGTCACGCCCTCCGAGGCATTGGCGGTGAGGCGTTCGCTGTAGCGCACCTCGCCGGTGATCGCATCGAAGCAGGTGAGCGTCCCATTGTCGCGGCAGCCGTAGAGCAGGCCGCCGACGAGGATTGGGGTCTGCATGTAGTTGCCGCGGCGGTCGTGGTTCCAGGCGATGGACGGGTGTTTCCAGTCGGCGTTGTCGGGCGTGATGTCGCCGCGGGCGTCGGCGCGGATGGCGCGCATCGGGGCGCTGCGGCCGTGGGCGCTGGTGAAATAGATGAGGTCGCCGGCGGCGAGCGGGGTCGGCACGGGGATGTCGCCGCCGCCGTCGAGTTTCCAGAGCTCCTGGCCGGTGGCGAAATCATAACCGCCGGCGTGGTGCCAGCCGTTGACGGCGATCTGGGTGCGACCGCCGGCGGTGACGATGGCGGGGGTGCTCCAGGTCGGGACGTCGGTGCGCGCGGTGCGCCAGACTTCGCGACCGTCCGCGAGATCGAAGACGGCGAGGTAGGAGCCTTTTTGGACGTCGCACTGGACCACGACTTTTCCCTCGTGGATAATCGGCGAGGCGGCGTAACCCCATTGGGCGGACGGCATCGCGAAGTAACCGGAATCCATCGGCCCGAGGTCTTTTTTCCAGAGCAGGCGGCCGTCGGTGGCGTCGAAACAAAACAGGCCCTCGCTGCCGAAGATGGCGACGATGCGCGTGCCGTCGGTGGCGGGGGTGGAGTTGCAGTGCGTGGCCTTGGTGTGGCGGACGGATTTTGGCACGCCTTC
>CAJAYO010000736.1 GCA_903948415.1 uncultured Opitutia bacterium
CCGTCGTAACCGCTCCGTCGGCCACCGCCGGCAGGCGGTCATACCACCGCTTGCGCTCCATCTCCGGCCACGCGCGGCCTTCAACTCCCCAGGTCGTCACCTCGTGCCACGCGAGCGCAGGCTCGACCGGCTGTTTCGTCGCCGCCGGAGCGGGGGTGGTCGGTTTTTTCGCCGCGGTGTCCTGCGCGAAGATCGCCGAAGCGAAAACGAGGCCGGCGGTCAGCAGCGCAAGACGGGAGAACGATGGGTGGGGAATCATGGCGGGTGCGGGGGGGATCAGCGAGTCGGTGAAAAAAACGGGGTGATGCGATTCGCCGCTACGCTTTCCCTCTCCGCGCCTCCCTGCAATCCACGAAATTTTCGCGTCGGCATGCCCCGAAACCTCCGCGTAACGTTTCCGCCGTCTCCGCTTTTCGCCCACCCCCAACCTCCCCGCCACCCTCCTACCATGAAGCTCCGCCTTGTCCGCGCCCTCCTCGCCGTCCCCGCGCTCGCCGCCCTCTGCGCTCTGCCGCTCCGGGCCCAAACCCTCACCAAACCGACCGTCAGCCTTGAGCTCGCGAAAAAAATTGCGGCCAAGGCCCACGCCGAGGCCGCCAAGAGCAAACTCACCGTCGTGATCGCCATCGTCGACGACGGCGGCAGCCTCGTTTACCTCGAACGCATGGACGGCACGCAGCTCGGCAGCATCGTCGTCGCGCAGGAAAAAGCCACGACCGCCCTGAAATTCAAACGCTCGAGCAAAGCCTTCGAGGACATGGTGGCCGGCGGCCGCCACGCCGCGCTCTCCCTCCCCGGAGTCGTCGCCATCGAGGGCGGCCTTCCGCTCGTGGTCGACGGCGCCTTCATCGGCGCGATCGGCATCAGCGGCGCGAAATCATCCGAAGACGGCGTGATCGCCCAAGCCGGCGTCAACGCGGTCGTGCAGCCCAAATGAAGCGCGCGTAGCAGGCTGGCAGGTGGGCCGTGCGCTCCGTCGCGCGGCGGCTTGGGGATTTCGTCTACAATCAGAGCCGCGCGGCGGCGCGCGCGGCCCACCTCGGTCCCGGTCGGTCCAATGCACGAGCCGTGACCGGCCGGGACCGCACCGCCTCGGCACGGTCGCCACGGGTGTCCCCCGTGGCTTTTTTGCGCCCGCGTGAGCGGTTTGTATAAGAACGCGAGCGGTTTCGTCGCTTTACCCCGCCCACTCCCCGCCCTTTCAAGAGAAGCGCCCTGGGCGCTCCCCCCCGCGTAACCGCCCGCCCGACGCCATCCAGCGGAGCCCGTTTCACCCCGCTCGGCCCGTCCGCCCACCCTCGCCCTTTCCCACCATGAAAAACCCAACCCACCACACCACCTCGCCCGCGACGCTGTGCGCCCTGCTCCTGAGCATCGGCGCCGTCGCCTTTGCGCAGTCCGCCAAGGAGGAAACCGTCGCGCTTCCCCAGTTCACCCTCACGGAAAAACCCACCGGCCGCTACCAGTCCGGCCAGGCCCTCTCCGCCTCCCGTGTCGCCATGGCCGTGCAGGACATCCCGCAAACCATCTCCGTCGTCCCACGCGAGTTCATCGAGGACTCCGCCGCCCTCCGCATGCTCGACGCCGCGAAATACGTCACGCCCATCGTGGAAAACACCCTGCCTTTCGGCGGCGACCGCTACACGATCCGCGGCTTCCAGGTCTCCGCCGAGTTCATCGACGGCACCATGATCTCCGGCGCCGACGGTTATTCGATGTCCCAATCCACCGCCAACATCGAGCGCCTCGAAATCATCAAAGGCCCCAATTCCATCCTCGTCCCCGGCGGCAGTCCCGGCGGCGTGATGAACCCCATCACCAAGGCCCCCTTCGGCAAAGATGCGAACAAAGTCACCCTCGGCCTCTCCCACTACTCGGGCAACACCGTCGACCTCGATCTGAACCGCGTCCTCACCCAGGACGGCAAACTCACCGCGCGTCTCATCTATTCCCTCTGGCGCACCGATTACTACATCAACGGCCAATACCGCAACGGCTACGAGCTCGCTCCGTCGCTCTCCTACCAGCTCTCCCCCGCCCACAAACTCACCCTCAAGGCCGACTTCGTGCAAAACCGCGAAACCAACCTCGGCGGCCTCCCCCTCGATCCCAGCGTCGGCTTCAACCAATCCGCCCGCATTCCCCGCGGCCTCCCCCGCGACTGGCAGTTCGGCAACGAGACCGACACCCGCCACCGCTCCACCGAACGCGCCAGCGCCGAACTCCTCTCGACGCTCAACGACCACGTCACCTCCCGCCTCTACTTCATGGGCGATCATATCCGCCGCTACGATATCGGCGGCACCAGCGCCGGCCTCTCCAACGCCGGCGGCGGCAGCCGCAATCCCTTCACCGGCCTCTACGAACCGGGCGTCAACTGGAACACCGCCGCCTTCAACGCCGCCCCCGGCGTCACCCTCGTCGGCACCGCCGCGCCCGTCACCGATCCCTCCACCTGGATCTACCTGCGCAACGTCGGCAAGAACGACCTCGAATATACCGAGGCCCACGTGAAGAACGACTACGCCCTCGCGTTCGACACCCCCGTCGGCAAATCCACGACCATCGCCGGCTTCACCGCCAACACCTCCAAGGTTCGCTGGCGCACCCCCGCCTCCGCCTCCCGGCCGCCCGTCCCCGCCAACAACCTCGGTTCCATCACGTATCCGGGTTACGTCTACCCCGCGATCCTCCCCGGCCTCACCACCGCCGGCCTCGGCCTCGACCGCACGGGCAAACAGGACGACCTCCAGTTCTTCACCTACGAGACCCTCGCCCTCTGGCAAAACCGCCTCCAACTCTCCGGCGGCGTCTCGCGCTTCTTCGGCACCCTCGCCCGCACCGACAACACCGGCACCGGCATCGCCCCCGCCTTCCCGAACTCGCCCGCCTACAACCTCACCAACAACGCCACCTCCTTCGGCGTCGTGCTCAAGCCCATCAAAGAGGTCTCCGTCTTCTTCAGCCGTAACACCACCGGCAGCACGATGCCCGGCTCCCTCAACGCCGGCGTCACCGATCCAAACCTCAAACTCGCGACCGGCGGCCAGAAAGAATACGGCGTGAAGACGGCCCTCTTCGACGGCCGCTTCACCACCTCCTTCGCCTACTTCGACATCGCGCAAAAGAACACTTCCGTCACCAACTCCGAGTTCTTCCGCCTCCAGGCCCTCGGCCAGTCCACCGCCGGACTGCCCCAATTCCTCCTCTTCGACCTCACCTCGAAGGGCTGGGAATTGGAGTCCACCTACTCCGTCACCAAAGGCCTCTCCCTCATCGGCAACGTCTCCGACGTGAAGATCCGCCAGCCCGTCACCGACGTCCGGCTCCGCGGCGTGCCCGACCGCTCCTACGCGCTCTATGCCGACTACCGCTTCCCCGCGGGCGACCTCGCCGGCTTCGGCGTCAACGCCGGCCTCGATTTCAAGGGCGACGTCGCCGGGGAAAACGCCTCCGGCTACACCACCACCCGCCCGCTCCCGACCGGACCCGCCTTCGTCCCCGTCCAACCGTCCTTCCTCGTCGAAGGCCGCACCCTCCTGAACGTCGGCGTGACCTACCACCGCGGCCAGTGGTCCGGCGGTCTCACCATTCTGAATGCACTGAACAAGGACTACATCCTCGCTGCCGGCAGCCGCGGCGCCGTCACCGTGGGCACCCCGCGCGACTGGAAAGCGACCCTCAGCTACAAGTTCTGATCCGCGCCGCGCCCACCCGTTCGCGCCCCTCTTCGCGGCACGCCTCCCCGGCGTGCCGCTTTTTGTTTTCCATCCGGGCGGCGAGCGCCAGCGACTGGATCGCCCCACCCGTCGCGGCGAGCGCCAGCAAGCCGTTCAGCGCCCCCCGTTATTTCCCGAACCCCGATCTCCCCTCCCCCCGATCGCCCTCTTCCGGCCCCTCTCACCTGACTGACCGGCACACGCCCCCCTTGTCGCCCGCCCCCCCGTCGGCCCACACTTCGTCCACCCCACCCCCGCCATGCTACGTTACCTCGCAAACGGACGCATCCGTTGGAAAAATTCGATGGCGTGCAACACCCGCACCAATTGGGAATTCTACGCCGTCCTCGACGGCCGCTGCGGCCCGGTCTTCCGCGACGGCGAGCGCCCCGTCTTCGCCGAAAAAACCCTCTGGGTCTTCGCCCCCGAATGCTCCCACGCCTGGGCCGACGATGGCCACCACACGTTCCACCGCATCGTGTTTCACTTCGGCAGCGCCCCCTTCCCGCTCGACGACATCGTCCGCGAACGCGGCTGGTTCGCCAAAAAGCTCACCGACGCCGACATCGCCCGTCTCCAACAAATCGCGACGGAGCTCGAGCCCCACTTCTGCGCCCCCGGCCTGCTGAGTCCGCTGTGTTTCCAAGGCCGGCTCATGGATCTCGCCGCCCTCGCCCTCGCCGACCGCGCCCAGCTCTCGCCGCCCGCGCTCCCCGACCTCGCGAACTTCA
>CAJAYO010000737.1 GCA_903948415.1 uncultured Opitutia bacterium
CCCCCGACGCGCGGCTTCTACGAAAAACTTTTCCGCGCGAAGACCACTGCCATCCTCGCCGCCCAACCGCCCGACGGCCTCTGGCTTCCCAGCCTGCGCGATCCGACCCAAGTCCCCCTCGGCGAAACCAGCGGCAGCGGCTTTTTTGTCTTCGGTCTCGCTTGGGGCGTGAACCACGGCCTCCTCGCCCGCGCCAAACATTGGCCCGCCATCCCGCGCGGCTGGGCCGGCCTCGTCACGCGCACCAAACCCGACGGCTTCGTCGGCTACGTCCAGGCCATCGGCGCCGCCCCCGCGCCGCTCACGTCCGAGTCGGTCCAGGACAGCTGCTCGATACCCAGCCGCTCTTCGGCCAGAGCACGACCGACTTCGGTCTCGCACTCCGCTATCGCACCAAGTTTGGTTGGCTCCGCAAAACCGGTGTCCCCTTTCAACTGAACGTGAGCAATCTCCTCGACGAAACCGAACCGCTCGTCCGCCGCGCCAGCAAGAGCATCATCGCTCCCGGCGCCCCGGTTCCCACCGTGGCCACGTCCATCGCCAAGTCCTCCTTCCTGCGCAATCCGCGCGCCTGGAATCTGTCCGCCAAGTTCGATTTCTAAATCATGCATCCAGTCCGTCTGCTCCTGTGTCTGCTCACCGTTGTCGCTGTGCCGCACGCGCGCGCGACGACCGGGGATGACGGGATCTTGATCGACCGCGCGTGGTCCGGCCACCCCGTGCCCTTCGCTCTCCTCGTCGAACGCGGTCATCAATTCATCGCCTACTACGACGCCGAGCGCCGCATCGTCCTCACCGGCCGCTCGCTGCCCGACGGCGCTTGGACACGCATCCGCCCCGAGGGTCGCCCCGTGCCCAAACGCGACCACCCCTCCAACGCCGTCGGCTGGGACAGCCACAACTCCCTCCAGCTCGCCCTCGACCGCGACGGTTGCCTCCACCTTTCCGGCAACATGCACGCCGATCCGCTCGTGTATTACCGCACGCGCACGCCTTTCGACGTCACGACGCTCGAACGACTCGACCGCATGACGGGCGAACTCGAAACGAAAGCCACTGACCCCACCTTCTTCAAAGACGCCGACGGCAACCTGCTCTTTCGCTACCGCGACGGCGGTAGCGGCAACGGCAGCGACTACTACAACCTCTACAACCCCGCTTCGCGCACCTGGCGCCGATTTCTTGATACGCCCCTCCACGGCGGCGAGGGCGAGCGCAATGCCTACGCGACCGCTCCGCTTCTCGGCCCCGACGGCCGCTTCCACCTGCTCTGGGTCTGGCGCGAGACGCCCGACGCGGCCACGAATCACTCCCTCTCCTACGCCCGCAGCCGCGATCTCATCCGCTGGGAATCCAGCGCCGGCCGCCCCGTCGCCCTGCCGATCACACTCGCGAAAAGCGATGTCGTCGACGCCGCGAAACCCGGTGGCGGCCTGATCAACATGGTCCGCGATCTTGGCTTCGATCCCCAAGGTCGCCCGCTCGCTGCCTACCACCGCTACGACGCGCACGGAAACTCCCAAGCCTATGTCGCCCGCCCCAACGCGGCCGGCGGCTGGGACGTCCACCAAATGAGCGACTGGAATTTCCGCTGGGACTTCTCCGGCGGCGGCAGCATCGCCGCCGATGTCACCCTCGGTCGTCCCCAGGCGCAGGGCGATGGCACGGTCATCATCAATTACAGCACCCACGCCGCCGGCTCGGGCCGCTTCCAACTGAACGGCGAAACCCTCGCGGTTATCGCCAAACTCCCGCCTGCGCCGTCGGTGATTCCCACCGCACTCCGCCAGGTGCGCTCCACCTTTCCCGGCCTCTCCGTCCAATGGCACTCGCTCCGCGCCGACGGCCGCACGTGGGCCCTCCGTTGGGAAACCCAGGGCAAGAACCGCGACAAACGCCAGGCCACCACCCCGCCGCCGTCCGAACTGCGCCTCTACGAATTCCCCGACGCCCCCCCGGCGGCACCGCCCGGGTCCGCGCCCTGATCCGACGCCGCAATTTTACCGCGGTGGCACCGGGCAATCGGACCGCTCCGGGGCGGGGCCGATCCACCGGTCGTCGTTCACCCGCCGATCCTCCCGCCGCCTCGTCCGCCGTTGCGCCGAAGAGTATAACCAAGGGCAAAGCCAAGGCTCCGGGCCCGAAGCCCGATCCGACGCTCGACTAAACGCCCGCGCGTGCGCGCCGCCCGCCGTTCCGCCGGCGAGCGAGCCGCAGCGGACGCCCGGCTCTGCCGGAAAATTCTCCGCCGCTGAAAGCATCCTCCTTGTATCCGCGTCCCGGCCAGGCGACGTTTCCTGGGTTTTCCCGAAGTGCTCCGGTCGTGCCCTCGCCGGTGCCTTATTCGTGACGAGCCCCCCCTCCCCGCTTTCCCCTCCTTCTCCGACCCCGCCCAAATGACCCCGACCGCACCCCACCCTGCCTCGCCCCGCCCACTCGCCCTCGCCCTGCTCGTGGCGACCACGCAACTTTGGGCGCAAAGCCCCGCTCCCGCCCCATCGCCAGGCCGGCCCGCTTCGGCCCCCGCCGCCTCCGACGAAGCCATCGTCCTTTCACCGTTCACGGTCCAGGTCGACACCGAGAAAGGCTACCTCGCCACGCAGACGCTCAGCGGCACGCGCCTCAAAACCGATCTGAAGGACATCGGCTCGGCGATGACCGTCTTCACCGAGCAGCTGATGGACGACCTCGGCGCCAACAGCATTTACAATCTCATGGCCTTCGCGCCCAACACCGACCCGTTCATCATGTCGACCTCCGACATCACGGGAAACGGCAATGACTTCATCAATATTCCCACAAAATACGTGACGCGCGGCGGGGCGACGACCGTGGTGGGCCAGGATTTTTTCAGCAACGGCATCCCCCAAGACCGTTTTAACTCGGAGCAACTCACCTTCACCCGCGGTCCCAACGCCATTCTGTTCGGCCTCGGCAATGCCGCCGGTGCCTTCGTGTCCTCCACCAAGCGCGCGAAAAACACCGACAGCCGCACCTTCGAGATGCAGCTGGACAGTCGCGGCGGTCATCGCACGACGATGGATATCAATCAGGTGCTGCGGAAAAACCTCCTGTCGCTGCGCTACGCGGGCCTCTACGAGGGGCTCAACAGTTTCCGCCTCCACACGAACGACTACC
>CAJAYO010000738.1 GCA_903948415.1 uncultured Opitutia bacterium
CCCCGCATCACGCGGGGCCGCCTTTTTTGGGCCCGCCCCGGCGCCTCGCGCCCGGCCGACTTCCCCGCCGCTGCCCCCGGCCTTCCTCGCCGTCCGCCCTCAGGCTAATTGCAGCAGTTTCGCCAGCACCCGGTGTTTTTCCTGAAACTCCCGGATCACCCGGTCGTAGTGCCAAATTTTACGGATGCTCCGCGTGACCAGATACACGGCCAGCACAAACAGCCCCAGCGTAATGGCGAGCAACGGCAACAGCCAGTGCAACACCCGCTCCGTGTCGTACGAGCGCGACGTCGCGATCAGCACGCTCAACACCGAAAGCGGAAACGCAAAAACCGCGATGCCGGTGCGCAACGCCGACAGCGCCGTGCGCTTCTCCGCCAACAACAGCTGCATCGTGTTCAGGACCATCGCATCGTTTGCGGCGGCGGGCGGGGTGGCGTGACGGTGGTTCATGGCGACGGCACAAACACCGTGAACCCCACGGTGCCCCGGTTTCGCTCCGAAGCAAACTACGGATTCGCCGCGGCCCCTGGAGCGACTCGCCCGCATCAATCACCCTTTCCTGAAGAAAATTAGTTTCACCGGGCGCACCGAGTTAAGGAGCGAGGTCACGGAGCCAAACCTCTTGTCCGCTCGCTGAGTTCGGTGGGCTGGGCTCCGTGCCTCGGTGTAATCGGTCTGCTCAAGTTGGGGGTGAAATAGGCCGCCCAGGCCCGCCCCCCTCCCGGTGCGTTCGCCGTTTGTCGTAGCGCTGCCCGGCCGGATCCGTAACGTGGCTCCTCACCCATGCCGCGGCCGCTCGCCTCCTACGTCAGCCAGCTCGATGCGCTTTACCGCGGCCGACCGTATTTCGTGGGCGTGAGGGCGCGGTTGCTCGCGGGGTTCAACGTCCTGCTGCTCTTCTTCGTCCCGCTCAACATCGCGAAGGTCCTGTGGGTCCAGCCGCCGGAAATCCCCACGCGCCTCATGATCAATCTGGTCGTCGGCCTGGCCGGCCTGCTGTCGCTGCGCCTGCTCTTCAAGGGCCGCGCGGAACTCGCCGGCGGCGGCCTCGCCTTCGCGCTGATCGTCCCCGTGCACACGGTCGCGTTCCTCACCACACCCTTTCAGGAACCCCTGAGCGTTGGCCTCCAGCTCTTCGCGTACGATCTCGTCTTTGTGCTGCTCGCCGTGGTGTTTTCCTCCCGCCGCCTCGCCTTCGTCCTCCTCGCCCTCATCGTCGGCGGCACCCTCGCCTTCCACTGGGTCGAGCTCGGCCAACTCCCCCTCGCGGGCTCGCTCGAATTCGCCGCCGCCACTCTGCTGCGCGACGGCCTGCTCGCCACGTGCTTCGTTTTCGCGCTCGGCCTGGCGCTCATCCACCTGATCGAGACCGCCCACCACCGCAGCGAGGAGTCGTTGCGCCAGACCCGCGCGTTGAACGAAAATCTCGGGGAATTGGTGTCCGTCCGCACCCGCGATCTCGAGGCCGCCACCCTCCGCGCCACCGAGGCCTCGCGCGCGAAGAGCGAGTTTCTCGCCAACATGAGCCACGAAATCCGCACCCCGCTCAACGGCATCATCGCTTCCTCCGACCTGCTGCTCCGTCGGTCCGATCTCCCGCCCGACGCCGCCGACCACGTCCGCCTCGTCGCCGAGTCGGGCGACCTCCTGTTAAAACTGCTCGGCGACATCCTCGACTTCACCAAAGTCGAAGCCGGTCAGCTCACGCTGGAAAAACATTCCTTCGACCTCGCCGCCACGGTCGCGGACACCCTTGCGCTCGTCGCACCGAAGGCGACCGCGGGCGGCGTGCGCCTCGTTCACACCCTCGCCCCGGGCCTCGCCCGGCACCGGGAGGGCGACAGCTACCGGCTCCGTCAGGTGCTGCTGAATCTCATCTCCAACGCGATCAAGTTCACGCCGGCCGGCGGCCACGTGCAGCTCGACGTGAGCGCGCCCACCCCGGCCACCCTCCGCTTCGAAGTCCGCGACACCGGCATCGGCATCGAGGCCGATGCCCTCACCCGCATCTTCGAACGCTTCACCCAGGCCGACTCCTCCACGACGCGCCGCTTCGGCGGCTCCGGCCTCGGGCTCGCCATCAGTTCCCGCCTCGTGCAGCTCATGGGCGGAACCATCGGGGTCCAAAGCGCGCCCGGCCAGGGCTCCGTCTTCCACTTCACCCTGCCGCTCCCCCCGGCCACGCTCGCCCCGCGTTCGACCGCTGCACCCGTCCAACTCGAGGCGGACCTCCACCTCCACGTGCTCGTGGCCGAGGACAACCCGGTGAACCAAAAAATCATCACCGCCCAACTCATCCGCCTCGGCTGCACGTTCACGCTGGCCGGCGACGGCGAAGAAGCCCTCGTCGCGCTCGAACAGGCTCCGTTGCCCGACGTGATTTTGATGGACTGCCACATGCCGAAACTCGACGGCTGGGAAACCACGCGCCGCATCCGCAGTTGGGCGGGCGAGCCGGACGCGCTGCGCCGCACCGCCTCGCTCCTCCCCATCATCGCCCTCACCGCGGCCGCCCTGCCGGAGGAGCAGGCCCGGTGCACCGCCGCCGGCATGAACCAGTTTCTCTCGAAGCCCGTGAAACTCGCCGACCTCCACCGCCTCCTCCGGCCCTTCGCGCGCTGAGCCGGCCGCACCGCCGCGCCCCGCGCTCGACACGCTGCCCACCGCGGCTTCGACTTCCCCACCATGGCGCCCGCCCCTCTCGCTCTCTCCTCCGTCAGCCGACTCCCCGCCCCGGGCGACAACGTCGCCATCGCCACGCGTCGCCTCGATCCCGGCACCGTCCTCGCCCTGCCGTCCGGCCCGCGCGCCCTCGCGCACACCGTGCTCGAAGGCCACCGCTTCGCCGTCGCCCCCATCCCGACCGGCGCGGCCCTGCTCTCCTGGAGCCTCCCCTTCGGCACCGCCCTCACCGACCTCGCCCCCGGCGATTACGTGTGCAACGCCTCGATGCTCGCCGCCCTCGCCGTCCGCCGCGTCGACGGCCTCGCGCTCCCCGCCACCGCCAATTTCGCCGATGTCCTCGATGCGTTCCGGCTGGACGAACGCACTTTCGTCCCCGCGCCGCCCGTCGAACTCCTCCCCGCCCCGCGCACGTTCCAAGGCTACCGCCGCCCCGGCCGCCGCGGCGTCGGCACGCGCAACATCATCGTCATCCTCGGCACCACCTCCCGCACCGCCAGCTACGCCCGCCAGCTCACCGCCCGCCTCCAACCGCTCGCACGCGTCCACCCCGGCCTCGACGGCATCGTCGCCATCGCGCACACCGAGGGCGGCGGACCCGACCAGCCCCACAACACCGCCGAGGTCCTCCGTTGTCTCGCCGGTTTCATGACGCACCCGAACGTCGCCGCCGTCCTCGCCGTCGACCACGGCGTCGAGCCCATCACCAACACCCTCCTCCGCGACTTCATGGAAAAACGCGGCGATCCGCTCGCCGACGTCCCGCATCATTTCCTCACCCTCTCCGGCGGCCTCGCCGCCGGTCTCGGCGAGGGCGAGCGCATCGTCCGCGCCTGGCTCCCCGCCGCCCACGCCCTGGCGCGCACCGCCGAGCCGATCGCCGCCCTCCGCATCGCCCTCCAATGCGGCGGCTCCGACGCGTTTTCCGGCGTATCCGGCAATCCCCTCGCCGGCGCCCTCGTGCACGAGGTGATCCGCCACGGCGGCGCGGGCAACCTCTGCGAGACCGACGAGATCGTCGGCGCCGAGTCCTACCTTCTCCGCCGCACGCGCGATGTCGCGACCGCCCGCGCCCTCCTCAAAAAAATTGCCTCCTTCACCGCGCGCCTCGCGTGGCACGGCGTCACCGCCGAGGCCAATCCCTCCGCCGGCAACAAATTTCGCGGCCTCTACAACATCGTCCTCAAATCCCTCGGCGCCGCGCACAAGAAAGATCCCCGCACCCGCATCGACCACGTGATCGATTACGCCGAGCCGATGACACAGCCCGGCTTCCACTTCATGAACAGCCCGGGCAACGACCTCGAGGGCATCGCCGGCCAGGTCGCCGCCGGCTGCAACCTGTTCCTCTTCGTCACCGGCAACGGCTCCATCACCAACTTCCCGTTCGTGCCGACTCTCAAGATCACCACGACCACGCGGCGCCACCATCTCCTCATCCACGAGATGGACATCAATGCCGGCCGCTACCTCGACGGCGAGGACTTCGCGTCCCTCGTCGGGGAAAACTTCGAACTCCTCCTCGCCACCGCCGGCGGCCGCCGCACCCAGGGCGAACACGCCGGCCATTCCCAAGTCTCCCTTTGGCGCAACTGGCGCCAGACCGACACCACGCGCCTCGCCGCCCTCCGCGCCCGCCCCGCCCCCGACGGCGTCCCTCTGCGGGTGGAGCGCGTTGACCCCAACGCGCTTTCTTCGCCTCCGCTCACGATCTACGCCACCGACCACGGTCCCGCCACCGAACGCGTCGCCCTCGTGCTGCCGACCAGCCTTTGTGCCGCCCAGATCGCGCGCCTCGCCGCCGAGCGGCTCAACGAAAAACACTTCGGCCGGCCCCACGGCATCTCGCGCTTCGTCGCCCTCACCCACACCGAAGGCTGCGGCTTCGGCGGCGAGACGATGCACCAGCTCCTCCACCGCACCTACCGCGGCTACGTCACGCACCCCAACGTCGCCGCCGCCCTCTTCCTCGAACACGGCTGCGAAAAAGTCCCGAACGACGTCATGCGGCGCCAACTCGAGAACGCCGGCATCCCGCTCACCCGGTTCGGCTGGGCCAGCGTCCAGCTCGACGGCGGCATCGAAAAATCCCTCGGCAAAATCGAAGCCTGGTTCGCCGAAAAATTCGCCGCGCTCCCGCCCGCTCCGGCCGTTCCCGCCAACCTCGGCGCCCTCACGCTCGGCCTCATGAGCACCGCCCCCGTCACGGCATCCACCGCCGCCGCCCTCGCCGCCGTCGCCCTCGCCATCATCCACGCCGGCGGGTCCGTCCTGCTGCCCGAGAGCGACGCCCTTCTCGCCCACGCCACCTTCCGCTCCGCGCTCCTCGGCGACCGGACGCCCCACGCCAGCCTCGCCTACGGCCAGCCGTTCGCGCACCCCGGACTCCACGTCGTCGCGAGCGAGACCGAACACTGGGTGGAAAATCTCACGGGCCTGGGCGGCTGCGGCGCCCATCTCGTCCTGACGGTCGTGAGCGAACACGCCCGCCAAGGCCATCCGCTTCTCCCCGTCATCCAGGTCGCCGAACCCACCGAGCGCGGACGCATCTCCGCCGACGACCTCGATCTGTTTCTCACCGGTGCCGCCGTCGCCGACGCCGTCTGGCTCATCCGGGAAATCACCGCCGTCGCCCAACGCGAGCGCCTCCCCGCCGCCACCGCCGCCGGCTTCGTCGATTTCCAACTCACCCGCGGCGAACTCGGCGTCTCCACGTAACCGCCCCGGCGGCGCCCGCCCGCGCGCCGCCGACGCCCGCACCGGCGGCCCCCCGCGGCGCCCACCCGTCCGCCCAGGCCCGATACGCCCGGCGCCAGA
>CAJAYO010000739.1 GCA_903948415.1 uncultured Opitutia bacterium
GCTGTAGTCCGGCGACGGTGGCGGAAACGCCGGAACGGCCACGACGGAAGGATCGGACGCAGCCACGGCCGGCACCGGCGGCTCCATGTAGCTCTTATAGTCCGCCCAGGCGGCGAAGCCGGCGCCCAGCAGCGACGGATCGAGGGAAAGATCACGGCGGAGTCCGGCACTGGCCGGCGCTGTGCTCGCCAAAACGGCGTAGTTGTTGGGCGACCAATTGTGGAAATTCTGCTGAACCGGAGTGAGTCCGATGGCGGAAGCGGCCGTCGTCACCGCCGCACCCGTAGGGGACGCAGTCTTGAGGAACGCAAGTTGGCTGGTCGCGACCACCCGGTCGGCCGACACGAGGGGACTGCTGGCCGCGTCGCGCGGTTCGAAAACTGGGGCGCCACTGGTGCTCACGGCGCCTGCCCCCAGCGGGATTTGCTGCCGCAGTCGCAGGCGGGCGTCCGCGGTGTCCCACGGCGCATACGTGATGCTGGCCGAGGCATCCGGCACGGCGACGGCGGCCTTCACGCCCTGGTCGCCGACCCACCAGGCGTAGCGGCCGATGACGGGGGTACCGTTGACGCCGGGAACGCCGGGGGCGGTGATCGATTGCAGGGGCGCGACGACGTTGTTGGCCCCGGGATTGCCGTTCGCAAGAAACGTGCTGCCGTCCGTTTTCGGACCGGTGAGCGCCACGCGGCTCGCGGCGGGGATCGCCTGCGTGACGTCGACCGTCGCGCCGGTTTCGAGGCCGCTCACGAGCCACGCGAGGGGCGTCGTGGGGTCGGCGGTCGCGGCGGGATCGCTGTGCCACACGCCGGTGTAGCGGCGTTTCTGGGAATTCACCGACGGGAACGATTCGGCGGTCGCGGTGACGCGGGTATCGGGGCCGGCGTATTTTTGCAGCTGGGCGACGGCGAGGTTGAGGCCGACGAGAGCGTTTTGGCGGGCCTGGGCCTGGCGCTGGGTGTTGCCGGCGACCGCGGTTTCGACGCGCGTGTAGGTCGCGAGACCGACGAGCAAAATCACCAAGAACGCCAGAAGCGTGATCGTGATCAGCAGCGCGAAGCCACGTCGGGCGCGGCTGGGGATCGCGCGTTGCGAGCGGAGGGTTGAGCGTGGGGAGAACAAGGCGGGAAAAGCCGGCGTCAGAGCGGTTGCGTAGGGAGGACGATGCGACGGGTAAAGACCTGCGAGTGGGCGGTCGCCAGCTGCCACCAGTATTGCTGGGCGTTGACGCCGGCGGGGAGCAGGAGCGGCGAGTTGGCCTGCTCAAAGGTGCCAATCAGGCGCGCCCCCTCGTCGGTGAGGATGCGGACCATCACGTCGACGACGTCGGGCATCACCAAATTGTAGCTCGTGGAATCGGTCACGGTGTTGGCCGGCAAGCGGGCGCGGAGCCGGGCGTTGGCGGCGTTGCTGGCCGTGCCGGTTTCGTTGGCGGCCGGAAACACGAGCCGGAGGCCGGTCGGTTGGGTCGGGTCACGCACATAGCCGCGGACGCCGAAATCGATCACGTTGTCGGCAATCACCGACGAGAAATTGGTGCGCGAGCCGGGGACTTGGATGGAGCGCGGGTCGCCGGTGGTGGCGCCGTTATTGGTGCCAACCGTGCTCGTGGTGTAGGCGGCGGCCGTGATGTTGTAACCGGCTTCGAGGACACCGATGCGGCCGCCGGCGGTGGCAGGGCGGGCCTCGGCCCGGTGCAGCACGTAGGCCGTGCGGGTGTTGAGTGAGCTGGGCGCGCTGAAGCGGCGGATGATCTGATAGCCGACGGCGACCGGCGCAGAGAACGTGGTCGCATCGGTGGCGAGGTTGTTGCCGCGTTTGGTGGTAAAGAAGCGGAGCCAGACGCCGGCGGTGTTGAACCGCGCATCCGCAAGCTTCGGCGCGGTCATCGCGAGGGAGACGCCGCCGGCGGGTTTGGCGTTGGCGGCGGCCGGTTGCCAGAGGCCCGAGGTGCCGGTGGCGCCGAGGACATCGGCTGCCATCCAGTCATTGCCGTCGTCGCGGTAGTGCGCGGAGGAGAGGTCAAGGGCGAGCTGGTCGAGGACGAGACGGGCCTGGGCTTCGGTCGAGAGCTTGCCGGCCGTGCGCGTCCAGAAACCGGAGACGTTGCTAACGATCACCACGATGAAACCGGCGAGGACGGCGGTGATGACCGCGGCGACGAGGAGTTCGAGCAGCGTGAAGGCGCGGCGCGCGTCA
>CAJAYO010000740.1 GCA_903948415.1 uncultured Opitutia bacterium
GAAATCATTCATTTCGGTCTGCGCGACCGCGCGACGGCTATCCCCCTCGAGCCGCGGGAGGTCTTTTTCCTTCTCCGGTTTCGCATCGACGGAACCCTCCGCCACATCCTGACCTTTCCGGCCAACTTGCATCGCGCGCTCATTTCCCGGCTCAAGATTATCAGCGACCTGAACATTTCCGAGTCCTGGTTCCCGCAAGAAGGGCGCTGCTCCATGCCCAGGGGCACCGAGAGGGCCAACTTCCGGCTCTCGATCGCCCCACCCTTTATGGCGAAAAGGCCGTAGTCCGCGTGGTGGAGTCCACCGCCAAGCGCTCGAGGCTCACCCGCGAAAACCCGCTCCCATCGCAGCGGATTCTGGAAGCCTCTTCGCCGGCTGATGAAAAATCCCACCGGCATCATGTTCGTCTCCGGTCCGAACGGCTCGGGCCAGACGACCACTCTTGATGCGGCAATTAACGCGATCCGTTCTGGGCGGATCAACATCCCCACGATCGAGGATCCCGTCGAGATTCCGGGGCCCGGTGTGATGCTGCGCCGGATCAATCCCCGCATCGATCTCACCTCTGCCACCATGTTGCGCGCCTTCCTGCGCCAGGATGCGGACGTGATCATGGTCGGCGAGATCCGCGACACCGAAACGGCGAAGATCGCCACAGAGGCGGCGCTCACCGGCCATCTCGTCTTCGCCACGCTGCGCACGACCACCACCCCGCAGGCCATCGTCCGGCTGATGGAAATTGGCGTCGAGGCCTACGTGGTGGCACCGACGATCACCAGCGTGCTTCCCCCTCTTCTCGCCGCGCGCATCGGCGAAACGTGCAAGGAGGCCTCTTGCCCGCCGCGCGGGGTGCTGCTGCGATATTTCACCGCGGAAGGGCTCACCGAAGCCCCGTTTTTCCGCGGCCGCGGTTGTGCTCACTGCCGCGAGACCGGCGACCGCGGTCACGTCACCTTTCACGAACTCGTCGTCATCACCGAGGAAATCCGCCAGCTGATCTTCGATCGCCAGAGCATGCAGGAAATCACGTGCGCCCCCACCGAGGACGGCTATCGCCCGCTCCGCTACCATGGTCTGAACAAAGTTCGCCTCGGCCTGACCACCATCGCTGAAATCGAGGAAAACGGCTCCTTCGACCTGACGGCGTGACCGGCAGGGCCGCGACCCCGATTCCGGCCGTGCGATCTGCCATTGCGGCGGGGGAAAACGTGGTCACCGTCTCGGCTCTTCATGACTCCGTTCGACACGATCCTCACGCACCCCGGCAGCGCTCACAAAGACGAGTTTCTCGCCTGCTCCGTCCTCCTCGCGCTCCACCCCGTGCCGCTCGTCCGCCGCGAACCGACGCCCGCCGACCTCGCAAATCCCGCCACCGCCGTCGTCGATGTGGGTGATCACCACGATCCGGCGCTCCACAATTTCGACCACCACCAACTCCCCAAGGATCACCCGCCCACCTGCTCGCTCTCGCTCGTCCTTCAACACCTCGGCCTCTACGACGACGCCCGCCTGTTTTGCGACTGGCTGGAAACCGCCGAGTGGTTCGACTGCCGCGGGCCGCACGCCACCGCAAAATGGCTCGGCGTGTCGTCCGACGCCCTCGCCAAACTCAACTCGCCGCTCGACGTCACACTCCTGCGGCGCTTCGCCCTCGCCGCCCGGCTCGAGCCCGGCCAGGCCCTCTGGGAAATGATGCGCATGATCGGCGAGGATCTCCTCGATTACGTCAAATCCCTCCGCGCCCGGCTCGATTTCATCGACCTGCACGCGGAAATCTGGACGGTCGATCTCGCCGGCTCCCCCGCGGAAATCCTCTTTCTCCCGCGCACCGACCCGTTGCCCGACGATCCGTCGATGGGGATCGACCGCTTCATCGAAATCCGCGACCTCTCCGCCCGCGTCGTCGGCACCGTAAGCCCCGACCGCCGCAGCACCGGCTACGGCCTCTCGCGGTATCGCGACAACGCCCGCCTGAACTTCAGCCGCCTTGCGGGACAACCCGGAGTTCACTTCACCCACGCCCGCGGCTTCGTCGCCAAAACCTCGCTCACCGACATCCCCCAACTCAAAGCCCTCGTCGCCCTCGCGGGCGTCGGTTAGTTTTTCATCCTCGCGCACTCGACACCGCGCGTTCTCCGTCCTTCGCTCTCCCCCGCGCACCACGCGCCTCCACCCCATGCACCGCCGCTCGTTTCTCCAAACGCTCGCCGTCGCCGCCTCCGCGACCGCCGCCACTTCCCCCGCCTCCCGTCTCTTCGCCGCCCCCGCGAAATCCGCCGCTCCCAAAATCGGCCTCGGCATGGACAACTTCGCCGTCCGCGCCATGGGCTGGAAGGCCCCCGCGCTCATCGGTCACGCCGCCGCACTCAAACTCGACACCCTCCTCATCTCCGACCTCGACGCCTTCGAAAGCCTCGACGACGCCCCGCTCCGCGAACTCCGTCGCCGCGCCGCCGATGTCGCGGTCGCGCTCTACGTCGGCAGCTGGAGCATTTGCCCCACCTCCAAGGCGTTTCGCCCCAACCGCGGCACCGCCGAGGAACATCTCCGTCTCGGCCTCCGTGTCGCCAAGGCCCTCGGCTCCCCCGTCTTCCGCGTCGTGCTCGGCACGATGGAGGATCGCAAGACCGAGGGCGGCATCCAGGCCCGCATCGCCGACACCGTCGCCGTCCTCAAAGCCTGCCGCTCCCAATCCCTCGATCTCGGCGTAAAAATCGCCATCGAGAACCACGCCGGCGACCTCCACTCCTGGGAACTTGTCCAACTCATCGAATCCGCCGGCCCGGACTACGTCGGCGCCAACATCGACTCCGGCAACGCCGCCTGGACCCTCGAGGATCCGATGGACGTCCTGGAAAACCTGGGACGCTACACGATCTGCTCCAGCCTGCGCGACGACATGGTCTGGGAGACGCCCGACGGAGCCTCCGTGCAATGGACCGCCGCCGGCGAGGGTCTCATCGATTGGAAAACCTACGCCGCCCGCTGGGCCCAGCTCTGCCCCAAAGTTCCGATCGTGATCGAGACCATCTCGGGCGGCCCGCGCAATTTCCCCTACAAGACCGAGGCATTTTGGAAATACTACGACAAGCGCCCCGCCGCCCTCGCGAAGTTCGAAGCCCTCGCCAAACGCGGTCGCGCCATCCCGCAGTTCAAAGCCCCCGCCGGCCCCGAAGGCAAAGTCGCCACGCAGGAATTCCAAAAAGCCGAACTCGCGCGCTCGATCACCTACCTCCGCGACCACATCGGCCTCGGCCTGAAAACCTGAGTCCCCGCCGCGCCCCGACCCGACAGATGCAGGCTGCTGTTGCAGCACAGAAGGCGTTTGAAGAACAGCCACCGGCACCCCCGGTAGAAGTCCAGACGACAACGCCCATGCCGGAACCAGCAGAACTGCACGCGACTATGCAGGCGTTTGCTAAGCGGTTAGAAGATAACCAGCAGGCGCAGTCCGATGCAGC
>CAJAYO010000741.1 GCA_903948415.1 uncultured Opitutia bacterium
CTCCCTCCTCGCTCTCGCCCTCGCCACCCCGCGCCCGCACGCCGCCGCCGCCGCGCCCGCGCAAACCCCGCCGCGCCCCAACATCCTCCTCCTCCTCGTCGACGACCTGAAGCCCACGCTCGGCGCCTACGGCGACCGCACCGCCATCACCCCCCATCTCGACCGCCTCGTCGGCCGCGGCCTGCGCTTCGACGCCGCGTATTGCAACCAGGCCGTCTGCGCCTCCTCGCGTTTCACCCTCCTCCTCGGCGCCCGCTCCACCACCACCGGGCTCTACCAATTCGGCCGCAACTTCCGCGACACCTACCCCGACGCCGTCACCCTCCCGCAATTCTTCATGCGCCACGGCTACCGCACCGAGTCGATGGGCAAAGTCTTTCACGTCGGCCACGGCACCTACGACGATCCCGCCTCCTGGAGCCTCCCCGTGCACAAAGATCTCGTCATCGAGTATGCCGATCCCGCCAGCACGCGCGAGGGCTCGCCCACCAACGAGCAGGCCCTCTTCACCAACCTCCGCCGCCCACCCGGCTCCGGCCCGCTCCCCCGCGGCGCCGCCTGGGAATCCCCCGACGTCCCCGACGACGCCTACGCCGATGCCCGCGTCGCCACCCACGCGATCTCGCGCCTGCGCGCCGCCCGCGAAAAACCCGCCGAGCCTTTCTTCCTCGCCGTGGGCTTCGTGCGCCCACACCTGCCCTTCTCCGCGCCGAAGAAATACTGGGACCTCTACGATCCCGCCCAGCTCCCGATGCCCGCGCGCGAGACCGCCCCGGACGGCGCCGTGCCGATGGCCCTGAAACGCGGCGGCGAGATCGACGCGTTTTTCCCCGTGCCCAAACCGCCGATACATCCCTACCCCGACGAGATCAAGCGCAAGCTCATCCACGGTTACTACGCGAGCATGAGCTACGCCGACGTGCAGATCGGCCGCGTCATGGCCGCGCTCGACGACTTGAAACTCGCCGACAACACCATCGTCGTCCTTTGGGGTGACCACGGCTGGCACCTCGGTGACCTCGGCATCTGGACCAAGCACACCAATTTCGAGCAGGCCAACCGCATCCCGCTCGTCGTGATCGCGCCCGGCGTCACCCGCCCCGGCACCTCCACCGGCCAGCTCGCCGAGACCGTCGATCTCTATCCCACGCTCGCCGAACTCGCCGGCCTGCCCCAGCCCGCCGGGCCGCTGCCGGTCGACGGCACCAGCCTCGTGCCCGTCCTGAAAAATCCCGCCGCCCGCGTGCGCGATCACGCCTACCACTGTTTCCCGCGCACCGATCTCGGCCGCGCGATCCGCACCGAGCGCTACCGCCTCGTCGAGTGGAAGAAACCCGGCGCCCCCGCCGACACCGCGCAACTCGAACTCTACGACTACGCCACCGACACCGTCGAATCGCGCAACGTCGCCGCCGAGCAACCCGCCGTCGTCGCCCAACTCCGCGCCATCCTCGCCCGCCACCCCGAAGCCCGCCCCGCGCTTCGTCCGTAGGCCGGACTTCAGTCCACCCGCCGAACGGAGCGGCGGTTTCCCCACCGCCGTCCCTTCTCCCCAACGGTCAGGTGCCCCAGGCATGGCCGGCCGGCTGCCCCGCCCAGCCCGGTTGTCGCCCGCTCTCCCGCACCCCGCGGCCACCGCTCCCCCGCATCCCTTCACGCCCCCACGCGAAAAGTTTGTTCTCTCCCCCCAAACCGCCACCGTCCCACCCGTGACTCCCCGCCCCCTCCTCTGCCTCCTCCTCGCCGCGTTTCTCACGCCCGCCCGCGCCGCCCACGACGTCGTCGTCTACGGCGAAACCCTCGCCGGCATCAGCGCCGCCATCTCCGCCGCCCGCGCCGGCAAATCCGTCGTGCTCCTCTCGACGACCACCCACCTCGGCGGCGTCGCCACCGCCGGCCTCACCGCCACCGACATGAACCGCAGCGCCGTGATCGGCGGCATCGCCCGCGAATTCTACGGCCTCGTCTACGACCACTACCTGCAGCCTTCGGCGTGGCGCGGCGACGACCGCGCCGACTTTTTCGAACGCTCCAAGAAGCGCACCTACACCGGCAAAAACGACGCCCTCCGCATGCAGTGGGTCTACGAATCCTCCGTCGCCGAAAAAATCCTCGCCACTATGCTCCAACGCGCCGGCGTCACCGTCGTCCGCTCCCGCCTCCTCGCCGAAACCGCCGACGCCGTCGAGCGCAAGGACGGCCGTATCCTATCTTTGCGCACCACCACCGGCGACCGCTACGCCGGCCGCGTCTTCATCGACGCCTCCTACGAGGGCGACCTCATGGCCCGCGCCGGCGTCAGCCACGTCATCGGCCGCGAAGCCAACGCCACCTACGGCGAAACCATGAACGGCATCCGCCCCGCCGGCCTCGTCGGCACCGCCGAGCGCTCCATCGATCCGTGGATCCGCCCCGGCGATCCCACCTCCGGCCTCCTGCCGTTCATCGACCGCGCCCTCTGGGGCAAACCCGGCGACCAAGACAACCGCAGCCAGTCCTACTGCTACCGCGTCACCCTCACCAACGACCCCGCCAACCGCCTCCCCTTCACCCAGCCCGCCAACTTCAATCCGCTCTGGCACGAAGCCCTCGTGCGCAGCCTCCAGCTCAAGCCCGACACCCCGCTCCAAAAAATCGTCTCGCTCACCCCGATGCCCAATCGGAAGACCGACACCAACCACCTCGATTTCGTCGGCGCCAATTTCGACTACCCCGCCGCCTCCCACGCCGAACGCGCCCGAATCGCCGCCCAGCACCGCGACTACGCCCTCGGCATGCTCTGGACCCTCGCCCACGACCCCCGCGTCCCCGCCGCCATCCGCGAAGAACTCGCCCCCTGGGGCTGGCCCAAGGACGAGTTCACCGACCACGGAAATTTCCCGCATCAACTCTACGTCCGCGAAGCCCGCCGCCTGCGCGGCCCCTTCGTCCTGAAAGAGGAAAACCTCCGCCGCGAGGCCCGCGTCGACGCCGGCCATACCGTCGGCATCGGATCCTACGCCCTCGATTCCCACGTCGTCTCGACCTTCGTCGACCCCGACGGCCGCGTCCGCGAAGAAGGCGCCCATCTCGTCTCCCGCTCCATCCGCCCCTACGGCATCAGCTACTACGCCCTCGTCCCGCAAAAAGCCGAGTGCACCAACCTCCTCGTGCCGATCTGCCTCTCCGCGACCCACGTCGCCTACACCTCGCTCCGCATGGAACCCGTCTACATGGTCCTCGGCCAGGCCGCCGGCACCGCCGCCGCCCTCGCGATC
>CAJAYO010000742.1 GCA_903948415.1 uncultured Opitutia bacterium
GCCGATGGGGTTAGCCTGCAGGTAATTCCATAGGGGACCGAATAGGCGTCCGAGGATTTTTTGGTGAAAGCGATTCGGGGAGGGCGACATGAACAAATCTCCTTCGATGAGTTCGGTTTTTTTGCCCGAATCGGCCGGCAGCTGCATGTAATCATGCACGGTGAGCGGGCGGTGTTTGACCGTGAGCATGGGCCGAAGCTTGGTCCCCGACCGCATTCCGTCAAGGCGGTCCCGGCGCGTGCGGCCGGTGCCGGTACCGCTGCAGGTTTGCTATCGGGCGGGGTGTGAACCGCTTCTTCCGGCGGAAATTTTTCGTTCCCGGGCAGGTTTTCTTTGCCAGCGGCGCGGATTTGGCTTCGCTGGCTAAACCATGGCCACGACTGCCTCGCTGAAGATTGAAGACAAAGAATACCCCTTGCCCATCATGATCGGCACCGAGGGGGAAAAAGCGGTAGATACGCGCGGGTTGCGCGCCGCTTCCGGCTACGTCGCCTACGACCAAGGGTACGGCAACACGGGCTCCTGCGAGAGCCAGATCACCTACCTCGACGGCGACAACGGCATCCTGCGTCACCGGGGATATCCCATCGAGCAGCTCGCGCACTACAGCGACTTCGTGGAGACGGCTTTTCTGGTGATTTACGGCGAACTGCCGACGGCCACGCAGCGCAAGGAATTTGGTCTCCAGCTCCGGAAAAACGCCGTGGTCGAGATGCAGATGCAGAAGATTTTGGAAGGCTTTCCGACCAGCGCGTCGCCGATGGCGATGCTCTCCGCGATGGTGGCGGCGCTGCCGGCCTATTACCCGCATCTCGCGACGAACAACTTTGAGAAGGATCTGAAGAACTTCGATTTCGCCGCGGCCATCGCGATTTCCAAGATCCGGTCGATTGTGGCGATGATCTACCGCTACATCCACGGGCTGCCGTTCGTTTACCCGAAACAGAACCTGCCGTTCTGCGAAAATTTCCTGCACATGATGTTCTCGGAGCCCTACCAGGACTACGAGGCCGTGCCCGAGGTGGCGAAGGCCCTGAATCTCGTGCTGCTGCTCCACGCCGACCACGAACAGAATTGCTCGACCTCGACGGTCCGCATGGTCGGCTCCAGCGCGTCGAATCTGTTCACCTCCATTTCCGCCGGCATCAGCGCGCTGGCCGGTCCGCTGCACGGCGGCGCGAACGTGGCCGTGATGCAGATGCTTCAGTCGATCCACGACGAGGGCGACGACGGCACGCGCTTCATTGCGGCGGCAAAATCCGGCACGAAGAGCAACCGCTTGATGGGTTTCGGCCACGCCGTTTACCGCAATTTCGATCCGCGCGCGAAGATCATTGGTGAGGCGTGCGACACGCTGCTGACGCGCCTCGGGATCAACGATCCGCTGCTGAATATCGCCAAGAATCTCGAGCAGGCCGCGTTGAAGGACGAGTATTTCGTCTCGCGCAAGCTCTACCCCAATGTCGATTTCTACTCCGGCATCATCATGCGCGCGGTGGGCATCCCGATGAACATGTTCACGACGATGTTCGCGATCGGCCGGGCTCCCGGTTACATCGCCAACTGGAAGGAAGTCGCGTCGAACCCGAAGGGCCGCATCTACCGGCCGCGCCAGATTTACGTCGGCGCGACGAAGCGCGATTACGTGGCGATGGCCAACCGCTGAGGTCCGCTTCGGCCGAACCGGCCGAGCCACGGCCGGGGCGGCGGGGCGGGTCTGCGACCCGCCCTTATTTTTTTCTTCCGGGTGCCGATCGCTGCGCCGGGTCCGGGCGACGGCGGAGCGGCTCCGGCCCGAGCCCGCCTTATTTTTTGGTCGGAGCGCCGTGCATCAACTGCTCGAATTCGAGGCCGGTCACCTGCTGGAGGCCGCCGAGCAGGCGCCAGAGGGCAAACATGGTCATCGCCATGCTCGGCAGCACGATCACGGGCCAGCTCCACAGGTTCATCTTCGCGAGTTCGGTGTTGAAGGCTTCGGAGCCCGCCGGGCTCTGCAACAGGTAGCGGGCGAGGGCGTAGTTCAATACCGCGCTGACGAAAAAAGAGAGCGTGAGCAGGAGGCTCGCGTCGCGCAGGAGCTTGTCGAAGGTCGGGCGGGCCTTGCGCTCGTCGAGCGCCGCGTCGATCTTCGCGACGTCGATCACCTGGGGATTGTAGAGCATTTCGCGCACGAGCGGCCACCGCGTGCCCATCGACGTCAGCACGACCAGGCCGATCGCGGCCGGCACGGCGGCCTCTTTCACCGCAAACCAGTAGACGTCGAGCTGCATGAGGGCAAACGTGCCCGTGATGAGGACGCTCACGAAGCCGAGCGCCGAGATGAAGTTGAATTTTTTCCGAACCACGAAGTCGTAGATCGAATAGCCGACGGGAAACAGGAGCGCGACGACGAGGGCCCATTTCGGGCCGAGCCACGTGGCCTTGCTGCCCCAGTTGAGGATGATCGACGGCAACGCGACATTGCAGCCGAGGTTGATGAAAAGGTTTTCGCGCTTGGGCGGGTGGGCGGACATCGGGACATCCAACGGGTAACGGGCCCCGTCAGAAAGAGGAAAATCGTCCGAATGGCGTTTACTGGTTTCCTGCGCGGGTGAAATTTGTTCAGTTACCGCTCCCATGATCCACCTCGGCGTCAATATCGACCACTGTGCCACCGTCCGTCAGGCGCGCTATCGCGAGGCTGGAGCGACCGTCGGCGGAGCCGTGGAGCCCGATCCGGTGGCGTTTGCCGTCGCGGCCGAGCGCGCGGGGGCCGACGGCATCACCGTCCACCTGCGCGAGGACCGGCGGCACATCCAGGAGCGCGATGTCTGGCGGCTGCGCGAAAGCATCGCGACCCGGCTCAATCTGGAAATGGCCTGCACGCCCGAGATGACGGCGTTCGCGCTGAAGCTGAAGCCGGAATTTGTCTGTGTCGTGCCGGAGGGCCGGCAGGAAGTCACGACCGAGGGCGGCCTCGATGTCGTGGGCAATCTGGCCCGGGTCGGGCCCTGCGTGGAGGCGCTCGCGGCGGCCGGGATCAAGGTCAGCCTCTTCATCGATCCCGACGAGCCGCAGATCGCGATGAGCGCGTCCGTCGGCGCGACGTTCGTCGAGTTGCACACGGGGGCCTACGCCCACGCCTATTTCACGCCGCAGCGGGCGAAGGAATTTCAGCGCCTGCGGCTCGGTTGTGCGCGGGCGAAGGACGTCGGTCTGACGGTCAACGCGGGCCATGGCATCAACTACGTCAACATCGCCGAGGTGCGCACCCTGCCGCATCTCTACGAACTCAACATCGGGCACAGCATCGTGAGTCGCGCGTTGTTCACCGGCGTCGACGAAGCCGTCCGGGAAATGAGAGCGCGGATGAACGGGTGAGCGCCGCGCCGGGGCCGCGAACCAATTACGATGAACCTGCAACTTCCCCCCGGCGGCGTGCTGATCGGGCTGGGGGCCGACATTATTGAGATCGAGCGCATCCGCGGGGTGATGGAGCGGCACGGGGAGCGGTTCATCGACCGGATCCTCACGGACGAGGAGAAGGCGTATTGCGCGACGATGGCCCACCCGCACAAGCACATCGCGGCGCGGTTTGCGGCGAAGGAGGCGGTGTCGAAGTGTTTCACCACCGGCATCGGCACGGAGTTCGGCTGGAAATCGGCGTCGGTCTACCATGGCGCGCGCCACGAACCGCTCATCCGCCTCGATGCGCAGGGGCAGGCGCTCCTGGCGCACGTCGGCGCGACCCATGTGATGCTCACGCTGTCGCACACCGAGAATTACGCGATGGCCGTCGCCGCGCTTGTGCGCGCCTGAGTTTTCGCGAAACTGTCCGCCGATGGACGACGAGCCCGAGAAACCCTATCCGCTGTCGCCGGCGAAGATGTCGAAGACGCCCTCGTGGGTGATGTTGGGGTTCCTGCTGGGCGCGGCGTTCGTGTGGGGCTACAAGCGCGACGCCGAAAAAACGGCGCCGGTGGCGCCCGCGATCCCGGCCGAATGGCCGAAGGCGCTGACGCTCGCGCCGTCGCCGCTGACGACGATCGAGGCGGTGTTCGACGAGTGGAAGGAGCACGCGGTGTGGGAAAACAATCTGACGGAGGTGGCGCTGTGGCGCTCGGACACCGGGGCCTATTCGGAATGCTACGAGGTGAGGCGGGTGAACGGGACGCTGTATTTCCGGAGCATTCCGCGGCTCACCCGCCGGATTGTCCGTTCCGGCACGCCCCTGCCGACCAACGCCCCGCTGCAGTTCACCGAGAGCGAGGCGCATTACCTCGCGTGGCTGGAGCAGGGCCGGAAGAAGAGCCTGGGCGAACCGCTGGTGCCGCCGCGCCCGTCGGGGCTGACGCCGCGGCCGACGCCGCTGCCGCCGCCCGTGATCGACCCGTCCGTGCCGCCGCTCGGCCACCCGCGGCCCGAGCCGCTGCGCAAACCCTGAAGGGCCCCATGATCGCCGCGAGCCAGCCGATTCTGTCCTGCGCCGAAGCCCGTGGGGTGGAGTCGCGGATTTTCGGCGGCGACGAGGCGAAGGAATGGCCGGCGATGCAGCGGGCCGGGCGGGCGGTGGCGACTGCGGTCGTGCGGGATTTTGGGGAGATCGGCGGGTTTCCGGCGAACGGCCGCGTGTTGGTGCTGGTGGGCAAGGGCCACAACGGGGGCGACGCGTTGCTCGCGGCGCAGGCGGTGCTGGGGGAATTCCCGCGGGCGCGCGCGGACGTGTGGTTTTTTTTCGGCGAACGGGCGCTGCGTCCGCTCGCGGCGCGGGCGTGGCGGGAACTCGTCCACGCGATGGGCGCGCGCGTCGGGCGGGTGGAGGGGCCGGCGGGCGGCTATGATCTCTGCCTCGACGGCGTATTCGGTTTTCAGTTTCGCGCGCCGGCGGAGGAGCGCGTGGCGGCGGGGCTGGACCGGGTGAATGCGTGGCCGATCCGGTTGCGCGCGGCGGTGGATTTGCCGAGCGCGGGGCGGTTCCGTGCGGATTTCACCTATGCGACGGGCAGCGTGAAACAGCCGGTGGTGGGCGCCCCGGAGGCCGGGCGGGTGCGTTATCTCGATTTGGGCTTTTTCGGCGTGGACGCACCGGGGGCGGCGCGTGTGCTCACGCCGGCCGTGCTCGCGCCGCTTGCCGCGCTGCGCGATCCGCAGTCGGACAAGCGCACCTACGGGCACGTGTTTGTGATCGGCGGTTCGCGGAGCTATCCGGGTGCGGGGTTGATGACCGTGCTGGCGGCGCTGCGGAGCGGGGCGGGGCTCGTGACGGCCTTTGTGCCGGAGTCGCTCGTGGCGGCGTTTGCGGCGCGGGCGCCGGAAGCGATGTGGGTCGGCTGGCCGGAAACGCCCGAGGGCGGCCTCGCGTTGGAGGGACAACATTTGTTCGCGGCGCGCCTCAGCCGCGCGTCGGCGCTCGTGATCGGGCCGGGCCTCGGCCGGGAAAAAGAAACCCTCGCGCTGGTGCGGGATCTCGTGGCGACGGCGCCCGTGCCGCTCGTGATCGATGCGGACGCGCTGCAGCCGGACATCGTGGCCGCGGGCCGTTCGCCGCGCGTGTTGACGCCCCACGCGGGCGAGTGGGCGCGGATTGCGGAGACGGCGCCGGCGAACGCGGTACTCGTGCGCAAGGGGCCGGTGACGCGTGTGAGCGCGGGCGAGGAGGTCTACCACAGTTTTTTCGGGGGGCCGGTGCTCGCGCGCGGCGGCAGCGGGGATGTGCTGGCGGGCCTCATCGGCGGGCTGTTGGCGCAACACCCGGACGATCCCTTGCTCGCGGCGGCCCGCGGGGTGGTTTGGCACGGCCTGGCGGCGGATGCGCTGGCGCGGGCGCACGGGCAGACGGCGGTGCAGACGACACAGGTGCTCGACTTTCTCGGCGGGGCTTTGCGAGAGTCCGCGCATGAGCAGTGAGCTAACCGAACGGCAGGCGTTTTTGGTGCTGAACGCGCTGCCCAATATCGGGCCCATCACGCTCAACCGGTTGCTGGGTGAACTGGGCGACGATCCGCGCGACGTGTTGGCGGCGGACCAGCGCCGGTTGGAGTCGGTGCGCGGCGTCGGACCGGTGATCAGCGCGAGCATCGGGGCGTGGCGGGAGCAGTTCGATGTGGCGCGGGAGGAGGCGCGCATGGCGACGGCCGCGACGGATTTTATCACGACGCGCGATACGGACTACCCGCGGCTGTTAAAGGAAATCAACGACCCGCCGATCGGACTCTACCGGAAGGGGCGTTACGATTTCGCGCAGCCGAACATCGCGATCATCGGCTCGCGGCGGACGACGCTCTACGGGCAGGCGATGGCGAAGAAGTTCGGCGCGGAGCTGGCGCGGCTGGGCTTTTGTGTGACCAGCGGGCTCGCGCGCGGGATCGACACGGCGGCGCACGAGGGCGCGCTCTCGGTGGGCGGCAAGACGGCGGCGGTGCTCGGCACCGGCATCGACATCATTTATCCGCCGGAGAATCTGGATCTGTACCGGCGGATCGAGGCCGAGGGCGGGGCGATTTTGTCGGAGTTTCCGCTGGGGCGGCGCGCGGACCGGCAGTCGTTCGCGATGCGCAACCGCATCGTCGCGGGGATGAGCGAGGCGGTGGTCGTGATCGAGAGCGATGTGGACGGCGGCGCGATGATCACGGCGCGGTTTGCGGGGGAGCAGGGACGGTTGATTTTCGCGATGCCGGGGCGGATCGATCAGAATACGAGCGCGGGGTGTCACCAGCTGATCCGCGACGGGGCGACGCTGCTGACGAGTGTGGACGATATTTTGAACGAGCTGAACTACCTCGACGGGCTGCGGCCGGCGGCGATCGCGGAGAAGCCGGCCGATGTGGCCGCAGGGCGTCCGGCGAATCTCACGGCGGACGAGGCGAAGGTGTTCGAGTGCTTCCGTGGCGGGGCGATTCTGGCGCCGGACGCGCTGGCCGGACTGACGGAGCTGAGCGCGGCGCAGCTCTCGGCGACACTGATGATGTTGGAACTAAAGCGGCTCGTCGCGAAGCGGGCGGACGGGGCGTTCGAGGCGCGGGGTTGAGGGTTGGCTGAGGGGCGGTTTTGAGGTGGCTTCGGCGGCACGACGCGGGTCCGATGGAGCAAATGAAAACCAAGTTGTTCTCCCTGTTTTGTTTTCTCGTCGCGACACTGCCGGCGGCTGACGCCCTCAAGCGGGCGATCACGCATGAGGACCTTTGGTTGATGAAACGCGTCGGCGCGCCGGTGCCGAGTCCGGACGGAAAGTGGGCCGTGTTTTCCGTGACGCAGCCGGCTTACGACGCGAAGGACACGTCGGCGGATTTGTGGCTCGTGCCGGTCGACGGCAGTGCGCCGGCGCGGCAGCTCACGCAGACCAAGGCGACGGAGAGCGGGGCGGAGTGGAGTCCGGACGCGACGCGCGTGGCGTTTTCGACGAAGCGCGACGGGGACGAGGTCGCGCAGATCTACGTGCTCGACGTGGTGCGCGGCGGGGAGGCGGAGCGGGTGACGTCGCTCTCGACCGGCGCGCGGGCACCGCTGTGGAGTCCCGATGGAAAGCAGATTCTCTTTGTGAGCGAAGTGTTTCCCGGCGCGGCGGACGACGAGGCCAACAAGAAGGCGGCGAAGGCGATCAAGGACCGAAAATACAACGCGCGCGTCTACGCGAGCTTTCCGGTGAAATATTGGGATCGTTGGCTCGACGAGAAGAAGGCGCACCTCTTCGTGCAGGAGGCGAAGGCCGGCGCAAAGGCGCGCGATCTCCTCGCGGGCACGAAACTCGCGGCGCTGCCCGGGTTCGGCGGCAAGGAGGCGGAGACGGGCGAGGGCCTGCCGGCGGCGTGGGCCCCGGACGGGCGGAGCGTGGTGTTTGTCGCGCGCACGACGCGCGATCAGAGCGCTTACGCGGCGACGCCGACGCAGTTGTTCAGCGTGGGCCTCGCGGGCGGTGAGCCGGCGCAACTGACCGAGGGCGCCGGGAGCTACGATGAGCCGGCGTTTCGGCCGGACGGCAAGGCGTTGATCGCGAAGTACGAGGTGGGCGGCGACGGCAAGACCTACCATCACGATCGCGTCGTGTCGTGGCCGTGGCCGTTCGACGGAGCGAAGCGCACGGCGCTGACGGCGGAGTTCGGTTTGTCGGTGGTGAAATTTGTGGCGGGCGGCGACAGCCAGACGGTTTATTTCACCGCGGAGGCGGGCGAGCAGACGAAGCTGTTTTCGGTCTCGACGGCGGGCGGGGCGGTGAAGGCGCACGACGTGCCGAAGCAGGGTTGCCTCACGGGCCTGTCGCGCGGCGGGGCGGCGCTTGTGGCGAGTTTTGACAGCGCGGCGAGTCCGCCGGAGGTGGTGCGGCTCGATGTCGCGGCGGGCACGTATCGCGCGCTCACGCACTTCAACGACGCGAAGCTCGCGCAGCTTGATTTGCCGGCGGTGGAGCGCTTTGAGTTCACCAGCGCGAAGGGCCGGCCGATCTCCAATCTCCTCGTGCGGCCCGCGGGTTTCGCGGCGCAGAAAAAATACCCGCTGTTCGTGGTGATGCACGGCGGGCCGACGCCGCAGTTCAAGGACGCGTGGGGCATCCGCTGGAATTACCATCTGCTGGCCGCGCCGGGCTACGTGCTCGTGCTGACGAATTATTCGGGCTCGACGGGCTACACCGAGGCGTTTGGCCAGGCGATCCAGTTTGATCCGCTGAAGACCCCGGGCGATGAGATCAACCAGGGCGCGGACGAGGCGATCAAGCGCTTTGCGTTTATCGACGGCTCACGGCAGGCGGCGGGCGGCGCGAGCTACGGCGGGCACTTGGCGAACTGGATGGAAGCGACGACGACGCGTTACAAAGCGATCATCTCGCACGCGGGCCTGGCGACGCACGCGACGCAGTGGTCGACGAGCGACAGCATTTACCACCGCGAGGTGAACAACGGCGGGCCGGTGTGGGCGGGCAGCGCGATTTGGCGGGAGCAGAGCCCGACGACCTATGCGGGCAACCACGCGAAGGGCACGGGCTGGGTGACGCCGATTCTTGTGACGGTGGGCGAGCAGGACTTCCGCGTGCCGATCAACAACGCGATGGAAATGTGGACCTATGTCCAACGCCTGCAGGTGCCGGGCAAACTGCTGGTGTTTCCCGACGCGAACCACTGGATCATGAAGGGCGAAGACAGCCGCTTCTGGTTTGGCGAGGTCCACGCGTGGCTCGCGAAGTATCTGAAGTGAGACGGAAATTCCGGGGGCAGGCCAGATCGGCGACCTGACCTCCTCAGCCCGGCGGCCACGTCATCTGGCGCTGGGCGAGGAGGTGGACGTGGAGGTGGGGGACGGATTCGCACCCGTGCGGGCCGTTGTTGATCACGAGGCGGAAACCGGCGGCGAGGTTGAGCTTCTTCGCGACGAGGTTGGCGACGTAGAGCAGGTGGCCGAGGATGGGTTCGTCGGCGGGGGTCGCCTCGGAGACGCGCGGAATCAGTTTCTTGGGGACGATCAGGAGGTGGACAGGGGCCTGCGGCTGGATGTCGTGGAGGACGACGCAGAGGTCGTCCTCATGCTCGATCTTGGCGGGGATTTCGCGGTCGATGATGCGTTGGAAGATGGTTTTCGACATGGTGAAAAATGTTTAGCCGCGGATGGCATTGATCAACACGGATGACAGCAGGCTGTTATCCGTTTCATCCGCGAAATCCGTGGTTCAAAGCAACAGCAGCTGCAGGTTCGCCCCGCGGACGGTGCGGGCGGCGGCCAGGGCGCGGATGAAGGCGAGGGCCTCCTCGTAGTCGCGCTGGCGGCGGGGCGTCGCGCGGCGCGTCGGCGGGATCAGCGCGGGGCGGAGGTTGGTGACGAGGAGCGTGGACTCGCGGTAGGGCGCGAGGTGCTTCAGGCCCGCCATGATTTCGGCGCGCGTGAAGAGGGGCGTGGCCGAGGCGAGGGTGAGCGAAGCGTCCCAGTGGAAAAAACCGTGGCGCGGGAGACCGGTGAAGAGCTTTGCGAGGAGATCGGCGGCGGCGGCGTTGAACGCGGCGTCATAGGTCGCGGCGAATTCGGGATGCGCGGCGGTTTGCGCCTCGAGTTCGGCGAGGCTGAACGTGATCGCCGCCTTGATCTGATTCGCAAGGTAGAGGTCGTGACCGGTGACGTGGGCGAACAGGGCGTCGATAAAATGCAGGCGGCGCAAATCGTCGCGGGAGGAGGCAGCCATGGGGAAAACGCCGACGCACCCGGTCGCGGGAAGGAGGACGGCGGCGACGCTCAGGAAGCGGCCGGGTCCGCGTCTTTCGGCGATTTTCTCCCGAGCGCGCTGACTTCGTCGACGAATTCGGCGACGTCGCGGAATTGTTTGTAGATGCTGGCGAAGCGGACGTAGGCGACCTGGTCGACGTGGCGCAGGCGTTGCATCACGCCTTCGCCGATGGCGCGGGACGGGATCTCGCTTTCAAACTGGGCTTCGAGGGCGTCCATCACGTCTTCGACCAGCATGGTGATCTGCTCGAGGTCGACGGGGCGTTTGTGACAGGCGGCGCGGACGGCGCGGTTGAGTTTCTCGCGGTCGAATTCCTCGCGGCGGCCGTCGCGTTTGATCACGACGACGCCGTCACGGACGACGGCCTCGGTGGTGGTGTAGCGATGGCTGCATTCGAGACACTCGCGGCGGCGGCGAATGGTCGAGCCCTCCTTGCTGATGCGGGAGTCGATCACTTTGTCCTCGATGGAGGTGCATTTCGGGCAGCGCATGGCAGCTAGACTAGTTCAGGGAGAGAAAGTTCTGGAGAATCCGCATCCCGCCCTCGGTGGCGATGGATTCGGGGTGAAATTGCACGCCCCAGACCGGCAGCGTGCGGTGGCGGAGGCCCATGACCTCGCCCTCGGCGGTCTCGGCGGTGATCTCGAGATCCTTCGGAAACGTGGCGCGCTCGACGAGGAGCGAGTGGTAGCGCGTGGCGGCGAAACCCTGCGGCATGCCGCGGAAAACGTCGGTGTCCTTGTGCAGAATCGGCGACGTCTTGCCGTGCATGAGGCGCGAGGCGCGGACAACGTTGCCGCCGTAGTAGTGGCCGATCGACTGGTGGCCGAGGCAGACGCCGAGAATCGGCTTTTTCCCCTCGAAGGCGCGGATGATGTCGAGGGTGACGCCGGCTTCGCGGGGCGAGCAGGGGCCGGGGGAGAGGAGGACGCGGTCGGGGTTGAGGGCGAGGGCCTCGGCCGGGGTGATCTCGTTGTTGCGGAACACGCGCTGCGTCACGCCCAACTGGCCAAAGTATTGGACGAGGTTGAAGGTAAAGGAGTCGTAGTTGTCGATGACGAGAAGCACGTTTTCCGATTAACCGGTGGATTGACCCACGGGTCAAGCGTCGGGCAGGGTGGGTGGCTCCGATGCCCGATCACTTCCAGCTTCTCAAAACCGACACTGTTACGGCGGCCCGGCGGGCCCGGCTGCGCACGCGCCACGGTCTGATCGAGACGCCGATTTTCATGCCGGTCGGCACGCAGGGTACGGTGAAGTCGCTCACGCCGGCGCATCTCCAGGAGATCGGCGCGCAGATTATTCTCGGGAACACCTATCATTTGAACCTGCGGCCGGGCAGCGAACTCGTGCGCGATTTGGGCGGGTTGCATGCGTTCATGGGCTGGGACGGCCCGATCCTCACGGACAGCGGCGGGTTTCAGGTGTTTTCGCTGGCGAAGCTCCGCGACATCCGCGACGACGGGGTGGCGTTTCAGTCGCACCTCGACGGCAAGAAACTTTTCCTCGGCCCGAAAGAGGTCATGGGGATTCAGCAGAATCTCGGCAGCGACATCGCGATGGTGATCGACGAATGCCCGCCGTGGCCCTGCGAGCGGGACGATTGTGCGAAGGCGGTGGCGCGGAGTTTCAAATGGGCGGGGCAGTGCAAGCAGATCGCCACCGACAGCGGGTTTTTGGCGAACGGGCACCATGTGTTTGCCATCGTGCAGGGCTCGACGTTCGACGATCTGCGGCGCGAGGCGGCGGAATCGCTCGCGGCGCTGGATTTTCCGGGCTACGCGGTCGGCGGGGTGAGTGTCGGCGAGCCGGAACCCGAGATGTTGAAACAGGTGGCGGCGACGACGCCGTTCATGCCGGCGGACAAGCCGCGCTACACGATGGGGCTCGGCACGCCGCCGCAGCTCCTGAAGATGGTGGCGCTGGGCGTGGATATGTTCGACTGCGTGCTGCCGAGCCGGGTGGCGCGCAACGGCCTCGTCTTCACGCCCGACGGGCCGATGAACCTGCGCAACGAAAAATTCCGCACCGACGCGAAACCGATCGTCGAGAGCGGGGAGGGGGCGGCGAATTATGCGGCGCGGTTCTCGCGGGCGTATTTGCGGCACCTGACCGTATCGGGCGAGATTTTGGCGTGCACGTTGTGCACGTTGCACAATTTGGCGTTCTATCTCGACCTGATGGCGTCGGCCCGGGCGCATATCGAGGCGGGCGACTACGGGACGTGGCATCGGGCGTGGATCGAGCGTTACGAGGCGGGGGCCGCGGCGCGGTTGGCGGGCTGAGCGCCGCACTTGGGATGACGGGGATTGCTTGGCGGGCGCGGCCCCGGCACCGCAAACCCCCGCACGAGGCCGCCGCGGGGGCGCATCACGGAAACCCTTTTTCGGGCGCGAGCCGCCGGCTTCGGCCCGCGCGCTTGCCATTTCGAGCGGATGGTCTGGTTTCGAGCTGCTCTCCCAAAACTCATGAAAACTCCCTCTCTCGGTTACGGTCTGCGCTGGTCCTTGCTGGCGGGTTGTCTCGCGTTTGGCCTCGGCCCCCGGGCCGTCGGCGCGCAAGCCGAAGTCCACGGTGCGCCTCCGGTTAAAGCACCCTTCCTTAAAGGCGAAGACAGTCTGTGCGTGAACGACTGGTGGAATCGCCCGGCCAATCCCATTATTGAGCTCAAGGTGCCGCGGAGCGAAGTCGTGGCCTTCGGGCTCTACACGCTCTCGGAACGCACGCTCAAGCTCAGCGCCCAACTCTATCCGCTCTATCCTGCCGAAACCCGTGAGGTGCGCCTCGAGGTCGAACGCGACGGCCGCTGGACCGAGTTGGCCCGTCGCTCCGTCAACGATCTGGGTTGGTCCACCGTGTTTCGCCTCGAAAAATGGGACGATACCCGCGACCAAAAATACCGCCTGCGCCACGGCGAAAGGGCCGTCTTCGAGGGCCTGATTCGGAAAAATCCAATCGGTAAAGATGAAATCAAACTCGTCGCGCTCTCGTGCAATTCCAATCGCGACCGCGGTCTCCGCCCGGAATACACGCGCAACCTGAATCATCAGGACCCCGACCTGGTTTTCTTCTCGGGTGACCAAAGCTACGATCACAAGGAACACACGGCGGCCTGGCTGAAGTTTGGCCTCGCGTTCAAGGAGGTCTTCCGCGGCCGCCCCTGCGTTTCCATCCCTGACGACCACGACATCGGCCAGGGCAATCTCTGGGGTGAGAACGGCAAGATCGCCACGGCGCCCACCGGAGACAGCGGCGGTTATTTCTTCCACCACGACTATGTGAAGATGGTCGAGCGCCAACAAACGGCCAACCTCCCCGATCCCTACGATCCCACACCCGTCGAACAGGGCATCGGCGTTTACTACACCAGCCTCAACGTCGGTGGCGTCGATTTCGCGATCATCGAAGACCGCAAGTTCAAGACCGGCCCGCTTGGCCGCCACCCCATGAAGGGACCCCGGCCCGACCACGTGCTCGACCCCAGCTACGATCCCGCCGTCATCGACACGCCCGGCCTGCAACTGCTCGGCGAGCGCCAATTGAAGTTTCTTTCCGCGTGGGGCCGTCGCACCGACGGGGTGTCCCTGCGCGCCGTGCTCTCGCAAACGGGTTTCTGCGGCGGCGCCCATCTGCATGGCGGACCCAAAGGCCGTCTTCACGCCGATCTTGATTCCAACGGTTGGCCGCAATCCGGCCGGCTGGCCGCCCTCCGCCTGATCAAAGCCGCCAACGCCGTGCATATCGCGGGCGACCAGCATATCGCCACGTTGGTCCAACACGGCATCGACCAACACCGCGACGGCCCGTGGGCGTTCGTCGTGCCCGCCATCGACAACAGTTACTACGGCCGCTGGTGGTGGCCCGAAAACGAAAAGCCCGGCGCCAATCCGGTGCCGCAGTCGCCGCTCCCCTGGACCGGCGATTACCTCGATGGCTTCAACAACAAGATCACGATGGTCGCCTACGCCAATCCCGACACCGCCCAGTACGCCAGCGCGGCCACGCGCACGGCGCACCTCGGCAAACCCGGCTGGGCCGACGGCTGGGGGCTGATCCGGTTCAAGAAATCCACGCGCGAAGTCACCTTCGAGTGCTGGCCGCGCTTTGCGGACGTCACCCAACCCGGGGCCGCGCAGTTCCCCGGCTGGCCGCGCACGATCAAACTGTGAGGCCGAGCCGGCGGGCCCGATCCCTCGGCCGATGGGGTGACGCTCCGACCGTGCGGTCTCATCGCACGGACCGGTGATGTTGCGCCGCGCGGCTGGAAGGAAGCTGGCTTTTCACGGGGATCGGATTCGGGCGAGGTTTTTTTGGGGGAGGGTGACGGGCGAAATCGGAAGCGGCCCACTGGAGGGCGCCAGGCCTCCCGTCCGTTTGAACGGCTTGCGCGCTGAATCGCTGGTTCCGGAGCATTTCCAGCCGGAAACTCACTGGCTCGTCTGATCCTGATCCGGCGCTGGCGAATCCTTGGCCGACGGTCGTAATGACCACGGTGTGCAGAAACCGACCTTCGGTCAGTCGCTGTCAAACGGTGATTCGTCGAGCGCGAGGCGTTGCGCGGCGACATCGTGGTCACGCAACCCGGTAACCCGGGGCTGACGGCGTGGTTCCCCCTCGGGCTGCTGGAGCTGAAGCGGGCGCACGTCGCCTCCGGCCATATTACAGCAGGGCTCCGGACCGCGATCGAGCCGCCGCCGAAGAGTGCGGCGATTCCGGGGGGAAATCTGATTCTCGCCAAGACGTTGGCTTTGCCGCTCACTCCGTCTCTCGACCTTATTTGTCCCCATGCGCATTCTCGTCACCGGCGGCGCCGGCTTTCTCGGTTCCCATCTCTGCGAACGCCTCCTCAAGGACGGCCACGATGTCGTGGCGATCGACAACCTCTTTACCGGCCGCAAGCTCAACATCGCCCACCTCCTGGGGCACCCGAATTTCGAGTTTGTGCGCCACGACGTGATCGATCCGTTCAAGTTCGAGGTCGACCAGATCTACAATCTCGCCTGCCCCGCCTCGCCGCCGCATTACCAGTATAACCCGATCAAAACCATCAAGACCTCGGTGATGGGTGCGATCAACTGCCTCGGTCTCGCCAAGCGCACGCGGGCCCGCGTGTTTCAGGCCTCGACGTCGGAAGTCTATGGCGACCCCCAGGTGCATCCACAGCCCGAGAGCTATTGGGGGAATGTGAATCCCATCGGCAAACGCTCCTGCTACGACGAGGGCAAGCGCTGCGCCGAAACGCTCTTCTTCGACTACCACCGCGAGAACAAGGTCGATATCCGCGTCATCCGCATCTTCAACACCTACGGCCCGCGCATGCACGAGGCCGACGGGCGCGTCGTCTCCAACTTCATCGTACAGGCGTTGCGCGGTCAGGATCTCACGATCTACGGCGACGGCGCGCAGACGCGGTCGTTCTGTTACGTGGACGACCTCATTGAAGGCTTCGTGCGCTTCATGGCGCAGACGGAAACCGTCGGTCCGATGAACTGCGGCAACCCCGGCGAGTTCACCATGCTCGAGCTCGCGGAACTCACCATCAAGCTGGTCGGCGGGAAATCGAAGATCGTCCACAAGCCGCTCCCGTCCGACGACCCGAAGCAACGCCAGCCGGATATTACACTGGCGAAGAAAGTGCTCGGCGGCTGGGCGCCAAAGGTGCCGCTGGAGGAGGGCCTCGGGCGGACGATCGCGTATTTCAAGACGCGGGTGTGACCTCGGTGGAGCAGCGTGCGGGGCGGACCGCCCCGTGGCATGCAAGCTGCACCCGTACTCTTTATGATTCGCTCTCGCTTCCTTCGCGGTTGGGTAACCCTGTTTTCCCTGTCCTTGCTCGCGCCCCCCGCGGTGCGGGCGGCCGATTTGATCCGCCCCAAGGTCATCGTCGTCGCCACGTTTGAGGTTGGCGCCGACACGGGTGACAAGCCGGGCGAGTTTCAATTCTGGGCCGAACGCGAGAAGCTGACCGGTTCCCTCACGGTGCCGGGGCTCGATCATCCCGTGCGTTTCAACGACCAAGGGCTCTTCGGCGTGGTCTCGGGCACGACCGTGCGCGCGGGCCTGCAGATGATGGCGCTGGGGCTCGATCCGCGTTTCGACCTCACGCGTTCCTACTGGATCATCAACGGCATCGCAGGGGTGAATCCCCACGTGGCCACCGAAGGCAGTGCGGCCTGGGCGCGTCACGTGATCGACGGCGATATTGCCTATGAAATCGATTCGCGGGAGTCGCCCGCCGACTGGCCCTACGGCCTGATGGCCCTCGGGAACAAGAACCCGAAACAAAAGCCCGTGATTCCCGATTGGGCCCCGAAACCGATGGCGTGGACCCTCAACCCGGCGCTGGTCCAATGGGCCTATGGTCTCACGCGCGATCTGGTCCTCGCCGACTCGCCCGAGGCGAAGGCGCATCGCGCCAAGTACAAAGGCTTCCCGGCGGCGGCGCAGGCTCCCCGCGTCTTGCTCGGCGACAGCTTTGCCTCCTGCCGCTATTGGCATGGGGCGGTGATGCAAAAATGGGCCGATGACTGGACCGCCCTCTACACTCAGGGAGCCGGCAGTGCGGCGATGACCAACATGGAAGACCACGGCCTCGCCAACGCCCTGACCCGGCTGGGCGCCATGGGCCGGGTGGATTTCCAACGCGTGCTGATTCTGCGCACGGGCAGCAATTTTTCGATGCCACCCACCGGCCAAAGCGCGGCCGAAAGCATGGTCGCGGAGTATCAGGGAATGCTCCCGGCCCTCGAGGCCGCCCATCGCGTGGGTGCGCCGGTGGTTCACGCGTTGCTCAAGGACTGGAGCCGCTACGAGGCGAAGACGCCGGCGCCCTGAGTTCCGCCGCGCCCCGGCCACCGGCCGGGCCGGGTGTTCCGGTGTGCCCGCCGGCCCGGACAACCCCCGCGCCGGTTGTCCCCCGGCGGCGCCCATTCTGCATTTGCCAAGCCGACCGGGCGGCCTACGCTCCCCCCCCTTCATGCTCTCGTTTCTCCTCAAACGCTTTTCCGGCCGACACTATAAAAAATTTCTCGAGAAGTGCCGCCCCGTCGTTGCGCGCATCAACGAGCTTGAGCAGTCCTACCAGTCGCTCACCGACGACGAACTCCGCGCCAAGACCGGGGAATTCCGCGCCCGCATCGCCGCCACCACCGACAAGAAGGCCGCCCTCGAAGCGATTTTGCCCGAGGCCTTTGCCACGGTGAAGAACGCCGCCCGCCGCCTCTGCGGCCGCAAGGTCCTCGTCTGCGAACACGAGCTTGCGTGGGACATGATCCATTTCGACGTCCAGCTGATCGGCGGCATGGCCATCCATCAGGGCAAGATCTCCGAAATGGCCACCGGCGAGGGCAAGACCCTCGTCTCCACCCTGCCGCTCTACCTCAACGCCCTGACCGGCCGGAACACCCAGCTCGTCACCGTCAACGACTACCTCGCCCGCCGCGACTCCGAGTGGATGGGCCACATCTATAATTTCCTCGGCGTCACCGTCGGCTGTATCCAGCAGCAGATGCCGCCGGACCTCCGCCGCGAGATGTATGGCTGCGACATCACCTACGGCACCGCCAGCGAGTTCGGCTTCGATTACCTCCGCGACAACGGCATGGCCACGCGCAAAGAGGACCAGGTCCAACGCGACTACTGGTTCTGCATCGTGGACGAAATCGACTCCATCCTCATCGACGAGGCGCGCACCCCCCTCATCATCTCCGGCCCCGCGCCCATCGAGCGCGAGCAGCCCTTCTCCCGTCTCCTCCCGCCGGTCGCCCAACTCGTCAACGACCAGACCCGCCTCTGCATCAAGATCATCACCGAGGCCCGCGAACTCCTCGAAAAGCCCACCGCCACCGACGACGACAAGGCGATCGCCACGCAGAAGATGCTGCAGGTGAAGATGGGGCACCCGAAGAACAAGCAGCTGCTCCGGCTCATGGAGAACGGCGCGTGGCGCAAGCTCCTCGACAAGACCGAAACCGACCTCAATTCGGACATGAACAAGGACGAGCTTTACAAGCTCAAGGAGGACTTGCTCTACGTCATCGACGAGCGCCAGCACCAGGCCGACCTCACCGAAATCGGCCGCACCAACCTCCGCCCCGACAATCCCGACGCGTTCATGCTGCCGGACCTCGCGACCGAGTTCATCGACATCGAAAAAGAGGGGCGCTACACCCCCGAGGTGCGCGAAGAAAAGAAGCTCGCCGCGCAGACCCGCTACGCCGCCGTCTCCGAGGACATCCACGCCATCTCGCAACTCCTCCGCGCCTATTCGCTCTATGAGCGGGACGTCGAGTACGTCGTGCAAGAGGGCAAGGTCATGATCGTCGACGAAAACACCGGCCGCGTCATGCCCGGCCGCCGCTGGTCCGATGGACTGCACCAGGCCGTCGAAGCCAAGGAAGGCGTCGTGATCGAGCGCGAGACCCGCACCTACGCCACCATCACGATCCAGAATTATTTCCGGCTCTACGAGAAACTCGCCGGCATGACCGGCACCGCCGAAACCGAGGCGATGGAGTTCAACGACATCTACCGCCTCAGCGTGCAGGTCATCCCGACCAACAAGCCCTGCATCCGCGTCGACAAGAACGACTGCATTTTCAAGACGCGCCGCGACAAATACACCGCCGTCGTCAAGGAAATCGAGACGGCGAACAAACGCGGCCAGCCCGTGCTCGTCGGCACGGTGACCGTCGAGTCGTCGGAGTTTCTCTCCCGCATGTTGAAGCGCACGGGCGTGATTCACACCGTCCTCAACGCCAAGTTCCACCAGCAGGAGGCCGAGATCGTCTCGCGCGCCGGCCAGCGCGGGGCCGTGACCATCGCCACCAACATGGCCGGCCGCGGCACCGACATCAAACTCGGCGAGGGCGTGCGCGAACTCGGCGGCCTCTACGTCATCGGCACCGAGCGCCACGAATCCCGCCGCGTCGACCGCCAGCTCCGCGGCCGTTGCTCGCGCCAAGGCGATCCCGGTCTCACGAAGTTCTACCTTTCGCTCGAAGACGACCTCATGCGTCTCTTCCTGCAGGGCAACCTCGCGTCGAAGCTCATGGAAGGTTCGATGCAGGAGGGCGAAGAACTCGAGCACCCTTGGCTCAACCGCTCGATCGAGAGCGCGCAGAAGAAGGTCGAGCAGCAGAACTATTCGCAGCGCAAGCGCCTGCTCCAATACGACGACGTGCTCAACCAGCAGCGCGAGGTCATCTACGGCATCCGCAACGGCGCGATCCACTCCGACCGTCCCAAAGACATCATCTTCGAGCAGATCGAAGAGGAGTTGATGAGCCGGCTCGAGGCGGCCGGCTTCGGTGAGAAATTCGGCGCGACGCAGACCGCGCTCGAGAGCCTCGTTGTCTGGCTCAATTCCCACTTTCCGATCAGCGCCACCCTCGCCGACGTCAAGGGCGACAAACCCGAGGCCATCGCGGCGAAGCTGCTCCAGCGCATCAAGGACGCCTACGCGATCAAGGAGTCCGTCGAGATTCCCGAGGCGCTCGGTTCCCTCGAGCGTTACGTCGTCATCAACGCGATCGACCACCACTGGCAGGAGCACCTCACTGAGATGGAGGACCTCCGCAAGAGCATCGGTCTGCGCAGCTACGGCCAGAAAGACCCGCTCGTGGAATACAAGGGCGAGGCCTACAAGTATTTCGAGGAGCTGATGACGAACGTCCGGCTGCAGATCTGCACCGGTCTCTTCCGCAGCGCGTCGAATCTGGCGTCGTTCGAAAACATGCTCTCGCTCCTGAGCCGCACCGCCCTGGCCGTCGGTCCCGCCGATGCGCCGGCCGCTCCGCCGCCCGCGCCGGCGCCCGCGCCGCGCTTCGAGACGAGCACGATGGTCACGAGCAGCGGTCCGGCGGAGGCCCCGGCGCCCGAGCCGGAAATCCAGCTGCCCAAAGTCACCATCCGGCGCGAGGTGCCGAAGGTCGGCCGCAACGAACCCTGCCCCTGCGGCAGCGGCAAGAAATTCAAGAACTGTCACGGAGTCTAGGCCTCCGGCGGAGGGCGGGGGTCCGACCCGCCCTCGGTTGTTTTTCCACCGCACCCCTTCGTGTCCGATCTCGCGCTCACGCCTCCGGGGCCCGACCCGTACGACGCCCGGCCGCCGTTTCTACGGAGGCACGCCCGTCACGTGGCGGCGGCGGCGGTGTTCGGGCTCACCGTCGGGCTGGCGGTGATTTCCTTTCCCCCGTTCCACACGCCGGAATTCGCCTACGCGATGCTGATCCCGGGGATTTTCTGGGCCTACACGCGCCCCGCGCTGAAGCTGTTTGCGGGCACACTCTTCGCCGCCCAGGCCGTCGCGTGGACGATCATTCTCGGTTGGCTGCATCATGTGACGTGGGGCGGGTTGCTGCTCCTCGGGCCGTTTGTCGGCGCGTGGATCGGCACGTGGTATCTCGCGGCGTGGTGGGCGATGCCGCGCATGGTCGGGCGCCCCACGTTCACGCGGCTGGTGGCGATGGTTGCGCTCGCGGGCGCATGGGTGCTGATCGAATGGTCGCGCACGTGGCTGCTCGGCGGGTTTCCGTGGCTGCCGCTGTCGGCCAGTCAATGGGAGCGCGCGAGCATTTTGCAGATCGCGTCCTTCACCGGTGCCTACGGCGTGTCCTTCGTGCTCGTCGCGATGAACCTCGGTTTTTCCGCCATGGCGCACAGCCTGTTCATTGAGCGTCAGTCCGGCTGGAATCTCCGGCGGCCGGAATTCATGTTCGGCCTCTTCCTGCTCATGGGCTGCGTCAGCGTGCAGGTGACGGAAATGTTTCGGAAGGATAGTTTCAAAGTGCCGTTGGGCCGCGTGGCCTTTGTGCAGCCTTACATTCCGCAGGACGTGAAATGGGACGCGTCGAAGGCCCAGGGCATTCTCGATATTCTCGAAGCGACGACGCTCAAGGCGGGCGAAACCCGGCCCGACCTCATCCTCTGGCCGGAAGCGAGCACGCCGTTCGCCCTGCGCGGCGATGTCAACGCGAAGGCCTTCGCCGACTCCCTCGTCGCCCGCGCCCGCACGCCGCTCCTGGCGGGCTCGGTCGTGATCGAAAATCCCGGCGCGACAAACGAGGCGTGGTTCAACGGCGCGCTCCTCGTCACGCCCGCCGGCGGCGTGCAAAAAGACTACTACGCGAAACGCCAGCTCGTGCCCTTCGGCGAGTTCGTGCCGCTGCGGCCGATCTTCGGCTGGCTCTCCAAGTTCGTGCCGATCGGCGGCGATTTCGAGCGGGGGCTCGGACCGGCGCCGATCGTCGTGCCCTTGAAGGAAAGTGCCGCCGTGTTCGGACCCTTGATTTGCTACGAGGACATTTTCCCGCAGTTGGCCCGGGCCAGCGTGCGCTCCGGGACCGACGTGCTCGCGGTGCTCACCAACAGCGC
>CAJAYO010000743.1 GCA_903948415.1 uncultured Opitutia bacterium
CGCCGACTTGTCCGCCCAATCGTCCGCGGCCACCGGCACCGCCGAGAAACTCGCGCAAGCCCTCCGCTCCTATTCGATCGTCGTCCAGGAGCGCGACGACCTCGCCGCCCAGTCCGCCAAACTCACCGCCGCCGCGGAAGCCGCCGCCTCCCGCCGCGAACCCACCCGCCCGGCCCCCGCCGCCGCGCCCTCCGCCCCGACCCGCTCCGCCCCTGTCGCGGCCTCGCCGCCCCCCGCTACAGCTCCCGCCCGCACCCACACCATCGCCGCCGGCGACACCCTCACCAAAATTTCCCAGCAATACTACGGCGCCGCCAGCCGCTGGCCCGAAATTCTCGCCGCCAACCGCGACGTCCTGCGCAGCGAACGCGACCTCATCGCCGGCCGCGTCCTCCGCATTCCTTGAAATTCGTCCGCCCGCGCCGCCCTTTCTTTCGTCCGCCCGCGCCGCCCCTTCTTTCGTCCGCCACCGCCCCCATTTTGTCCGTAATTTCCGCCCCGTTTGGTCGTAATTTCCGCCTCTTTCAATGATTGCTCCCCGCACCTCAACTCCCCTTCATCCTGCATGATGCGATTCCGCCGCTTCAGCCTGTTCCTGACCCCTTTCGCGCTTTTCGCGCTCAGCGGCTGCGGCTATGTCCACGTCGGCCGCCTGCCCACTCCTGTCACCACCGTCGTCGGCGACGACAAGCTCATGCAGGAAAACTCCGAGCTCCGCACCGAGAAAAAAATCCTCCAACAGGAACTCTCCCTGACCCGTGCCCAGGGCGACGCCCTCCGCTTCGCCATCGAAAACCGCGCCGCCGACGGCGACACCTCGCGCCGTCTCACCGAAAAACTGTCCGAGACTTCCCGCGAACTGGCCTCGCTCCGCGGTAGCTACGCGCAACTCCAGTCCCAGCGCGCTTCCCAGGCCTCCAGCCCCGGCGAAATCGCCGACCTGAAATCCAAGCTGGCCGGCACCGAGGAAAAACTCGCGTCGTCCCTCCGCAATTCCACCCAGCTGCAGGACGAGATCTCGGGCCTCCGCACCGAAGTCGCCAAAACCCGCACTGAAAACGTCGTCCTCACCGAACAGGTCAAAGTCATCACGGCGAAAAACGCCGAGGTTCAGCTCGCCCTCGCCCAGCTCAACGCCGATTTCCTCGTCCAAAAAGAAACGCGCGCCCACGCCGAACAGGACGCCACCACCCTCCGCACCCAGCTCGAGAGCGCCAACACCCGCCTCACCGCTCTCGCCCAGCAGCGCACCGCCCCCGCCGCCGAAGCCCGCGGCCTCGCCCCCGCCGATTCCGACGCCGCAGAACTCCGCACCCAGCTCGAATCCCTTCGCCAAAAAGTCTCCGCCCTCGAAGCCGAACGCACCACGCTCCAACAACAGCTCGCCGGCAAGGCTTCGGCCCCCGAAGACACCAGGGCCCTCGCCGACACCCAGACCCAGCTCATCGCCGCCCTCCAGGGCGCGAAAATGCTCCGCGACGAAAACGACCAGCTCAAGACGGCCAAAATCGACCTCGAAGGCGAACTCACCAAGGCGAAGGCCGCCGCGCCCCTCGCCGCCCAGGCCCAGACCCTCCGCGAACAACTCGCGCAAACCCAGGCCCAGGCCAGCGCCCTCACCGAGGAAAACCTCCAGCTCAAGACCCGCCTCGGCACCGCCGCCAACGCTCCCCGCCTCGCCGCCCCGACGACCACCTCCGGCTCCACCGCGCCGTCCCCCGTCACCACCTCGGCCCCGCGCCCCACCGGCAGCCCCGTCACCGCCACGTTCGTCGTCACGCCGCCCGGTAATCCGGCCAGCGCCATCACCCGCTCCCCCTCCTCCGGCGGCGCCCCCCGCTATCACACCGTCACCGGCGGCGACACCCTCTCGAAAATTTCCACCGCCTACTACGGGACCCCCGGCCGCTGGGCCGAAATCCTCGTCGCCAACCGCGATGTCCTCGGCGAGGACAACAACCTCGTCATCGGCCGCCAGCTCCGCATCCCGTAACGCGGCGCCCCCCTCTTCCGCCAGTGCGCCCAACGGCGGTCCTTGACCGCCGTTTTTCTTTTTCCACCGCGGAACTTCGTCCTCGTTCTCTTCGTCGTTCGCGTGCTTGCAAAAACTTCCCGGTTCCGCGCCCGCGCCCTCCGCGAAAAGGTTGCCTGCGCACGCCTTTCCACCTTTATCGCCCTCCATGCCTTTTCTCCGCGCCTCCATCGCGCTTGCCCTCCTCCTGGCTTTTTCCGGTTGCGGCCTCGTCCATTTCGGTCGCCTGCCTGAGACCACCGCCGCCGATGCGACGCTCAACACCGCCTACTCCGATCTTTCCACCGAGTACAAAATCCTGAAGCAGGAGCTCGTGCTCTCGCGCAAGGAGGGCGCCGCCCTCCGTGCCGCCCTTGAAACCCGCGGCACCGGCGCCGCTCCCTCCCCCGAATTCGTCTCCCGCCTCAACGAAACCACCCGCGAACTCGCCGCGCTCCGCGCCAGCTACGCCAAGTTGAGCGAAGCCAAATACCCCTCGGCCGCCGCCGCCGTCAAGACCGGCGAACTGGAGGAAAAACTCGCCGTCTCCCTCCGCAACTACACCAAGCTCCAGGAAGAAAACGCGCGCCTCCGCTCCGAGGTTGACCGCACGCGCGTCGAAAACACCGCCCTCGCCGCGCAGGTGAAGACCGTCTCCGCCCAGAACGAGGAGGCCCAATACGCCCTCGCCCAGCTCAACACCGAACTCCTCGCCCAAAAGGAAGCCCGCGCCCGCGCCGAACAGCAGGCCGCCGCCAACGCCGCGCAACTCACCGCCGTCATGGCCCGCAGCGACGCCAGACCCGCCACCCTCGCCGAGGCCCGCGAGGCCGCGTCCACCGGGGTCGCCGCCCTCGCCGCCCCCGTGCGCCTCGCGAACGCTCCCGCCACCGGCGCCGCGCCGACCGCCGAACTCCGCACCAGCGCCGCCCGGCTGAATCCCTCCGCCGCCTCCGCCCCGCGTCCGCCCCTCCCGGCCCCGGCCGCCGTCCCTGTCGAGGCCGTGCGTATCCACCTTGTCCAGCCCACCGACACCCTCGAAAAAATTGCCCAGAAATATTACGGCGACCCCGCCCGCTGGCGCACCATCTACTTCGCCAACAATTCCCAGCTCAGCGGCGGCCGCCCCCTCCAACCGGGCATGGAGCTGGAAATCCCGAAGGACTGACCTTCCGGTCCGCGGTCAACCCGCCTGGACCGGCCCTCGGAAAATACTCGGACACGTCCGCCGGGCGCCCTCAAAAAGCCCCCACGATCACCGCCAGCGTCACCAGCGACGTCAACACGCTCAGCACGATCGCCCCCGACGCGATCGCTTCGTCGCCCTTCATCTCCAACGCCATCGTGTAGCTCACGATCGCCGCCGGACACGCCATCAAAATCAGCACCATCTTCAGCTCCAGCGCCCCCAGCCCCACCCCGCGTCCCACCGCCCAGCCCAGCGCCGGACCCGCGACCGTTTTCACCAGCGCCGCCGCCAGCGGCCGCCGCCACGCCCCGCCCAGCCGCGACGTCACGATCGCCCCGCCCACGCCCAACAGCCCCAACGGCAGCGCCATCTCGCCCAACGACGCAAACGTCTGGTCCACGCTCGCCGGCAATTTCCACCCCATCAGCGCGAAACTCACGCCCGCGATCGTCGCAAGCAGCGGCGGCGTCGTCGCCAGCTGCTTCAAAAACGGCCGCACCATTTTCCAGCTGATCGGATGCTGGCTCAACAACAGCACCACCACCGCCGCCACATTGTAGAACACCATCATCGGCGCGACCGTGATCACCGCCGCCGACCGCACGGTGAGCCCGGCGCCCAGCGGCGCATCCGGCAGCGTGAAAATGATCGGCAACCCGACGAACGCCAGATTCCCGCGAAACGCCCCCTGCACAAACGTCCCCGCCGCCGCCTCCGGCACCCGCAGCGCCCACGCCGCAAGATACCCCGTCACGATGGTCAGCACGGTCGCCGTCACCATCGCCCCGATCATCGGCTTCGCTCCCGCCGCCTCCTGAAACGATCCCGCCAGCTGCGAAAACAACAGCGCCGGCAACCCAAGCCAGTAGGTCAGCCGGTTCGCCTCGCGCAAAAAATTCACCGACACAAATTCCGTCCGCTGCAGCACCGCCCCGAGGGCGACGAGCAAAAACACCGGCGCGAGCGTATTCAGAATCAACACCCGCCCAGCATCAACGCCCCCACCCCTCCCCGTCTAGCGCCGAGTAGCCCGGCGCCCCCCGCGCTGCGCCCGCCCTCCGCCCTCACGCCCCGGGCACGACGTGCGTCAGCCGCATGCCCATCACGAGCAGCACCACGAGTCCGAAGTAGAGCACCGCCATCGTGCCGCGCTGCTCCGCCGTCACCTCGAAATACCGCTTCTCGTCGTCCGTTTTCGGCCGGAAAAGCGACCACACCCGCGGCAGCGACAGGATCAAGATCAGCACCAGCATGAAATTCGGATGCGAAAAAATCATCGCCACCATCACCCCCAACCCCACCAACCACAGCCACGGCGACAGCGCCGTCACAATCCGTCCCCCGTCGAGAAACCCGATCGGCGCGAGGTTGAACAGATTCAGAAAAAATCCCGTGTAGGCCAGCGCGTTCCACAGCGGCTCGCCCGTCAGCCGGAACACCACCGCGCACAGCGCGGCCGCCAACGACCCGAGCAGCGGCCCGCCGATGCCCACGCACGCTTCGACCCACGCGTTCTTCGGCGCATCCTTCAGCGCGATGAACGCCCCCATGAACGGAATGAACACCGGCGCGCCCACCTTCAGCCCGCACTGCCGCGCGACGATCAGATGACCGAGCTCGTGCACAAAAATCAGCAGCACGAACCCCACGGCAAATTTCCAGCCCCAGTTCATCGCATAGAACCAGATCGACAGGATCATCGTGCCGCCCGTCTTCAGCACCGGTCCGCCAAATTTTAACGCGAGCAGCGCCACCGTCTTTCCCTTGGTGGCGATCAGCACCAGCACGACCCCCGCCGGCCCGAGCCGTTTCCCGAAACGCTGCCAGAGCGTCGGCGGCGTCGGCGGCGGCGCGGGCAACGGCGGCAACTCGGCAGAAGGTTTCTCGTCGGACATGCGCGCTCACTGCACCTTCCACGGCCACTGCACGCAACCCTCCACGTCGCGGATCAGCGCAAAGTCCGTTTTCCCTTTCAGCACAAACGGGACTACCTCGACCGCCGCGGGCAACCACGCCCGCGCGGCGTGCCAGCTTTGCCCGCTCACATACACATCGTCGACCAGCAGCACCCGTCGCCACGTCCCGAGCTCTGGCACGGACGAGAGCAACTTCGGCGCCTCGAACCGCGGCACATTGGCGTCGTCCCGGTAGTTGAGCGCGATCACTTTCAGCCCGACGCCCAGCCGCTGCGCCACGAGCGCCGCCGGCACCACGCCCCCGCTCGCGATGCCCACCACCCCGTCGATGCCCGCGGGAAACGTCCACGCCGCCAGCCGCGCCGCGATCTCTTCAAACGCCAGCGGCGTCATTTCACCCCGCCGGCCGCCTTGGGATAGCCCCAAGCCAGCCCCGCGTTGATCGCCGTGAGCACCCCGAACCCGGCCACTCCGCCGACCAGCGACTGCCCAAACACTTCTCCCGGCGCCCCGCTGTCGCCGAACGCCGCCGTGGCCGCCTGCAGGCCCGTGCTGCCGAGCTTCGCCCCCACGTAGCCCAGCGGCGCCGCGAGCACGAACCGCGGCGCCCGCCGCACCGCCCACGCCGTCACCAGCGCAAACACCGTCAGCTCGAAACTCAGCACGCTCATAAATTTCCACGCGGGCAGTCCCGTCACGAGCAGATTGATCGCCGGCGCAAACAGCCCGACCACCACCCCGAGGCCCGCACCGTAAAAATACGCCGCGACAAAGGTCGCCCAAAACATCGGCAGCAAATACGCCCCGAGCGGCCGCACTCCGGACCAGGGCGCGAGGTGAATCGCGAACGGAATCAGCCACGCGAGCGCGAGCAGCACCGTCGTTTCCTTCACTCCCGCCGTTTTGAACCCAGCGGACGCCGAAACCGTCGTGGCCTTCATCGTGCCGCCAACTTACAGCGCGACACGGCCCCGGCAATCCACAATCTCCCGGTTTCCCGCTCCGTGAATCTCATCCTCTTCGCCCCCTCCGAGACCGCCGCCCCGCTCCCGCGCTCGGACCCGCGCGCCGGGCACGTGCTCACCGTGCTCCGCCGCGCCGTCGGCGACACCTTCGATTGCGGCCTGATCAACGGCCCCCGCGGCAAAGCCACCCTCACCGCCCTCGACGCTGCCGCCCTCACCCTCGCCTTCGCGTGGGACGCCGCCCCGCCGCCCGCGCCCGCGCCCATCACCCTCGTCCTCGGTCTCCCCCGTCCGCAAACCGCGCGCGACATCCTCCGCGACGCCACGTCGCTCGGCGTCGCCGCCCTCCACTTCGTCACCACCGAAAAGGGCGACCCCAACTACGCCCACAGCACCCTCTGGTCCTCCGGCGATTGGCGCCGCCACGTGATCATCGGGGCCGAACAGGCCTTCGACACCCATCTCCCTGTCGTCACGTCCGGCCGCCCCCTCGCCGAAATCATCGCCGCGCTCCCCTCCGCCGCTCCCGGCACCCGCCTCGTCCTCGACAACTACGAGTCCCCCGCCGCGCTCTCGGCGTGTAACTTGATGGGTGATACTCCCGTCGTGCTCGCGCTCGGCCCCGAGCGCGGCTGGTCGGCCGCCGAGCGCGATCGGTTTCGCCGCCACGCCTTCACCTTCGCCCACCTCGGCCCGCGCGTCCTCCGCACCGAAACCGCCGCCCTCGCCGCCCTCGCCCTCATCCGCGCCAAACTCGGCCTGATGTAACCGAGAACCGGCTACGTTCCGATTTACCGCAGCCCGACGTCCGCCATCACCTCGCCGCCCACGTCGCGGCCGTTCACGCTCAACAGCGCCGAAACCTCGCCGCCCGTGACCACCCGCCGTTCCCCGGCCACGACGTCGGCCTCGATCCGCATCTCACCCTTTTCTCCCGCGACCTCCGCGGTGACGATGTTTCCGACCAAGCTCGCCTGCGCCTTCGCTCCCCCGAAATTCCTCCGCCATGCGGCAAACTCAGCCTCGCTGATGCCATCCCCCGCGCGCAGCCACACCGCGACCGTCCCCCGTCCGCGCGGCTCGCCCGCCGCGTGCACCACCGTCAACCGTCGCGCGACGGCGCCCGGCCGATCCTCGACCCAGTGCACCGGCGCCGGGCCTCCCGCGGTCGTCGTTGCGAGCAGCACGCGCAGCCCGATCACCGCGTCCCCCAGCCGCACACACACCGCCGCCCCGGCCGGCACCACCGTCGGCTTCTCTGCCGTGCCCGCCTGAGCCCGGGTGTCGCCGACCCAAACCTCCGCCGTCGCGGGCACCGTGAAGTGCGTCAGAAAACACGAAAGATCGCCGGGCCGGTTCCGCGTGTTCACCCCGATCGGCTCGTCGGACAACACCTGCAACACGTCCGCCTCCCGCTGCACCGTGGCGAGAAACGGCGTGAGGTGGAGGGACTTCCCGCCCACGTCCTTCTTAAACCCATACGGATCGTTCCGCCCGTCCATAAACAATGTCAGCTGCGGCACCGCCGGCGTATCGCCCAGATTCGCCACGAGCGTGCGTTCGTCGCGGCTGCGCGACGCGCCGGAGGAGGCCAGGCTCACCTGGCGCCCGATCCAGTTTACCGCGAGATGTTCCGGCCGGTCGCCCCACCGCTGCACGACGACCCGCGGCACTTGCGCGCGGATCGCCTCCGTCCACTCGGCCGGCGGCGGCCACGTCACCGCCTCCCGCAACGTCGTGAGATTGTAGCGCACGCCCGACAGCCAGCCGGCCCCCTCCAACGTCGGCCGCTCACGCAACCAACCCGCCGTCCACGTGTGCGCCTCGGTGTAGCCCCGGCCATAAAGATAATCATACGTCCGCGCGTTCGTTCCGCCCATCCGGTCGCCGGGCGCCCACCAGTTCGCCGCGAGATCCGTCCACACGAGCCGGATCGCCCGCTCGGCTTTCACCCGGGCCTCCGCGCGTCCGGCGAGACGCGCCAGCATCGCCAACGAATCGAGATCGATCCCGTAGTAGACCGCCGCGCCGTATTCGGCGATGCCGTGACGCGCCGTAAACTCCACCCACTCGTCAAACCGCCGGTAACCGTCCGCCGCGACGTCCGCCCGCCCCAACGCCTCGCCCGCCGCGATCAGCCCCCACGCCTTCATCACGAAAATATTCGTATACTCGACCTTCACCCCGTGGCTCCGCAGGCCGGCGATCGCCTCCGCCATCATCTCGTCGATCTGCGCCCGCGCGCGGACCGAAAGCTTGTCCGACTGCGCGGCCCGCATGAACCCCAGCAGCTGCGCCGCAAATTCCACCGCGTTCAGGTCGCGCACCCCCGGATCGGCGCCGTGCCATTTGAAATTCCCGAAGGTCTTGCTCGCCGGATCCAGGTCCTGCAACGCCCGCGCCCGCGCGAGCGCCACCTCGACCCGCTCCGGGTGCCACCCCAGCCCCGTCGCCTCGACGGCAAACCGCAGCACGCCGCGGATCGGCATCGCGCGGTTCACCGCGGCGACCTCCGCCCACTGGGCCTCCAACTCCTGCGCGGCCAACGCGCGCTCCCCCGTCCAACGCGGCGCCGCCGCGTGCGCCAGCGTCATCGTCAGGAGCAGAGCAAGACCGCCGGCAAAGCCAGATTTCATCCCCCTACTCTGCAAAAATCACCCGCCACCGAAAGCCTTCATCCCGTCCGCCGAAAGAAAGCCACCGTCGGCTGCCGCGCGCCCTTGCCCAGCCGCTTGAGCAGCGTCCAACCCGCCGGCGCCAACTCCAATTCGCCCGGCAACTCGAACACCACGATCGCGTCCGGCTTCGGCGCGAGCACTTCGGCCAGTTTCGCAAACAAGCCCGGCGCGACCTCGGCCACGATCTCATACGGCGGATCGATGAACACCAGGTCCGGCACCGCGGCGCCGCCCAACGGCACGCTGCGCGCATCCATCTGCACCACGCCGAGGTCGCGCGGCTCGCGGCCCAGGCTCTTGCACACGGCCTCGATGTTTTTCCGCACACACGCCACCGCCCGCGGATTCTGTTCCACAAACACCCCGCCGACCGCGCCGCGACTCAAGGCCTCGAGGCCATACGCGCCGCTGCCCGCAAACAAATCCAGAAAACGCGCGCCCGGCACGGCCGACGCGAGACTCGAGAACACCGACTGCCGCATGCCGTCCGTCGCCGGCCGTGTCACCTCGCCTTTGGGCACCGCCAACGTGATGCCCCGCGCGAGGCCGCCGCTTATGCGCACGTCCCGCCCTCCGCCCGACCCATTTGCTCCGCCCCAGAATTCGTATTCATCAGTGCCACGCCGCGATGACACCTCCGCTCCCCGCCCAACTCAACGCGAAAACCGATTCCGCTCCCGACCCGCGCAGCGGCGGGCGCCGCTTCGATCTGCTCCGCTGGAAGCTCACCTCGCGCCCCCGCCGCTGGCCCGCCCAGGTTCCGCTCCTCCCGTCGCCCCCTCCGCCGGCGCCGCGCGCCGGCGAAATCGTCGCCACCTGGATCGGCCATTCCACGTTTCTCCTCCAAACCGCCCTCGGCAATATTCTCACGGACCCCGTGTTCTCCGACCGCGCCAGTCCGCTCCAGTGGGCGGGCCCGCGCCGCGTGCATCCGCCCGGACTCGCCTTCGCGGCGCTCCCGCCGGTCCACGTCGTCCTGCTCAGCCACGATCACTACGATCATTGCGACGAATCCACCCTGCGCCGCCTCGCCGCCCAACACGACCCCCTCTTCGTCGCCCCGCTCCGCCATCGGGCCTTGCTCGCCGGCTTCGGCGCCCGTCGCATCGTCGAACTGGACTGGTGGCAGTCGCACGTCATCGCGCCCGAGTTCCACGTCACCCTCACCCCCGCCCGGCACTGGAGCAACCGGCTCGGCACTCCGCGCAATCACCGCCTCTGGGGCGGGTTTTCCCTCTCGCTCGGCGCGCCCGCCCGCCGCCTCTGGTTTGCCGGTGACACCGGCTATGACGAAGAGCTGTTTCGCTCCATCGGCCGCCGCACCGGCGCCCCCGACCTCGCACTCGTGCCCATCGGCGCCTACGAACCGCGCTGGTTCATGGCCCCGCTGCACATGAATCCCGCCGAAGCGGTGCGCTGCCATCATGACACGGGCGCCCGCCGCAGCCTCGCCATGCACTGGGGCACCTTTCAACTCACCGACGAGGGCCGCGAGGACCCCGTCCACGCGCTGACCGCCGCCCGCACCGCCGCGGGCCTCGCCGACAAGGCGTTCGAAGTAGTGGCACCCGGCGCCACGGTCACGGTCTGACCCGCGCACGCCCTGCGCCGACGGCCGGTCCGCTTGAAACCCGGAAGCCGTTCGACCCTAGGCGCCGCCACCGCTCCCGCACCGATTTTTCCTTCCGCGTCATTCCGCACATAAGATTTGCACCCAGCCCGAATCCTCTTTTGGTTAGGCCCCTAACTATCCATCGACCGCACGACGCCGACTCGTCGTCCGGTCCGCGGCGGCGCCACCACGCCGCTTCCAGCAACCATGACCTTCCGCCTCCTCCTCTCCCTCGGTCTCACGACCCTGTTGGCGGCGCGTGCCGAACCCGAGGAGCGCGAGCGGCACACCTGGGCTCTGGGGATTGAACGGACCGATGCCTCCGGCCGCATCACCTCCCAAACCGCCGCCGGTCCGCTGGTTTTCTCCAAAACCGCGACCGACGGTGCCGTCACGAGCGGTTTCCGGCCGTGTTGGGTGCAAACGAAGGACCCCCGCGGCGAGCTTCGCACGGGGTTGGGCCTCTACCCGCTCTTCACTTACCGCGCCGAGGCCGAGACCTACGCGTGGAGCTTGTTCGAACTCATCAAGCGCTCCGGCCGCAAAGCCGGCGCCCCGGCGCCGCAAAGCCTCCTCGAGTCCGGCGAGGCCTTCGACGTCTGGCCGTTTTGGTTTTCCCGCCGCGCGCCAGACCCCGCCGACAGCTACCGCGCCCTTTTTCCCGTCGCCGGCACCGTGAAAAGCCGCCTCGGCTACGACCGCTTCGCGTTGACGCTTTTCCCGCTCTACGTCGAGTCCGAGAAACGCGGCGCCACGACCACCTCCACGCCGTGGCCCTTCGTCCGCACCACCCGCGGCACCGCGCATGGCTTTGCCCTGTGGCCCCTCTTCGGCTGGCAGGAACGCCCCGACGAATCGCACCGCGCGTTTTACCTTTGGCCGCTGGGTTACAACCATACCCAGCAACCCGCCGCCGACGCCCCCGCCGGCACCGCCCCGGCTCGCCAGATCGGCGCCCTGCCGTTCTACACGCGCGCCACCGCCCCGGGCTTCGTGAACGAGGATTTTCTCTGGCCTTTCTTCGGCTACACCGCGCGCACGGCCCCGTGGCGCTACCACGAAACGCGCTACTTCTGGCCGTTTCTCGTGCAAGGCCACGGCGACGACCGACTGGTCAACCGCTGGGGGCCCTTTTACACGCACTCGGTCATCAAAGGCACCGACAAGACGTGGATCGCGTGGCCGTTTTTCCGCCAAGCGCGTTGGACAACCGGCGATATCGCTCAGACGAAAACCCAGTTTCTCTACGTCTTCTACTGGTCGCTCGAACAGCGCAGCGCGACTCAACCCAACCTCGCCCCCGCCTCGGTCCGCCACGTCTGGCCGCTCTTCAGCACGTGGGACAACGGCGCGGGCCGCCGCCAAACCCTCGCACTCAGCCCCTTCGAAGTCTTTTTTCCCGGCAACACGAAGATCCGCGAAGTCTGGTCGCCGCTCTTTGCCCTCTACCGCTACGACCAGCGCACCCCGGGCCACGCCCGCCATTCCCTCCTCTGGGACCTCATCACGTGGGAAAACCGCCCGTCCGCCGCGCCAACGACCGCCACCGCCGCCACCCTCGCCCCCGCCGCTCCGGCCCGCGAGGAACGTCTGGCGCTCGGCCGCGGCCTCCTCGGCCTCCGCCGCCCCGCCGGCGAACGCGCCTGGCGCCTCTTCTGGTTAGATTTTCCCGCGAATCCCGCTAGCGTGAGCCTCGCCTCCGTCCGCTGACATGAACCAACTCACCGCCATCCTCGAAGGCATCGGCAGCACCGTCCAGCTGCTGTTCCGCGCAGCCTTTTATACGCCGACCCTCTGGCGCCAACGCGCCCGCTTCATTGAGCAGTGCTACCTGATCGGCTACACCACGCTGCCCATCGTCGCGATCCTCAGCTTCTTCATCGGCAGCGTGCTCGCCCTGCAGGCCGGTTACTCGATGTCGAATTTCGGCGCCAAACAGTTCATCGGCTCCCTCGTCGGTCTCTCCATGGCCCGCGAGCTCGGCCCCGTCATGGCCGCCATCCTCCTCGCCGGCCGCGTCGGCTCCGCCATCGCCGCCGAACTCGCCTCGATGAAAGTCTACCAGGAGATCGACGCCCTCGAGACCATGAACATCCCGCCCGCCCGGATGCTCGTCCTCCCCCGCCTCGCCGCCGTCCTCGTGATGATGCCCGTGCTCGCCATCATCGCCGACCTCGTCGGCTGGTTCGGCGGCGCGCTCATCTCGAAATACACCCAGTCCATCGCCATCGAGCCCGAGGCCTACTTCTCCGTCCTCCGCCGCTTCATGGAATTCAAGGACGTGCTCAACGGCCTGATCAAGGCCGAGGTCTTCGGTTTCGTGATCGTCCTCGTCTCCTGCAACATCGGCCTCAACACCCGCGGCGGCCCACGCGAAATCGGCGCCGCCGTCACCAAGGCCGTCGTCACCTCCCTCATTCTCATCCTCGTGCTCGATTACTTCGTCACGAAAGCCCTCATGCACCTGCAGTCATGACCTGTCATCCCACCCGCAACCCTTTCACCCACTCGGAAACCGCCGCCGTCGGCGTCGCCGTCGAGGGCCTGTCCAAAAGTTTCGGCCACTTCGAGGTGCTGAAAAACGTCACGTTCTCCGTCAAGCCCGGCGAAATCTTCGTCCTCATGGGCCCCAGCGGCTCCGGCAAAAGCGTCCTCCTCAAACACATCGTTGGCCTCGAACGCCCCACCGCCGGCCGCGTCACCGTCGACGGCCGCGACGCCGCCGCCGAATCCACCCGCGAACAGGTCCGCATGGCCCTCGTCTTCCAATCCGGCGCCCTCTTCAACTCCCTCAGCGTCTACGACAACCTCGCCCTCTACCCGCGCGAACACCGGATCGCCAACGAAGCCGCCATCCGCGAAAAAGTCATGCGCGCCCTCCAGATTCTTTCCCTCGAGGGCACCGCGAACAAAGCCCCCTCCGAACTTTCCGGCGGCATGAAAAAACGCGTCGCCATCGCCCGCGGCCTCGTCATGGAGCCCCAGCTCATGCTCTACGACGAGCCCACCAGCGAACTCGACCCCGTCATGTCCGCCACCATCGCCGAAATCATCGCGACCCTGAAGGAAGAATACCACGTCACCAGCATCGTCGTCTCCCACGACCGCGAACTCGCCCTCGGCATCGCCGACCGCGTCGGCATTTTGATGGGCGGCGAACTCGTCAGCCTCGGCACCCCCGCCGAACTGCGCACCCCCCGGGACCCCCGCGTCGCCGAATTCCTCAATCCCAAGATCGATCTTAAGCATCCCCGTTTCAAAAAACTGGAGACCTAAACCATGAACAACGCCCAGCAAACCGCCCGCGTCGGCCTCTTCTTCCTCCTCGGTCTCGCCCTCATCTGGGTCACCTTCGAAACCCTCAGCGACGGCAAGGTCTTCAAAGACCGCGGCTACACCCTCATCGCCGGCTTCGAAAGCCTCAAAGAACTCAAGCAGGGCGACGAAGTCCGCATGGCCGGCGTGAAAATCGGCTCGGTCGAGGAGACCCACCTCTCGCCCTCCGGCCGCCGCGCCGAAGCCGTCCTCCGCATCGACCCAAAGGTCACCATCCGGGAAAACGCCGTCGCCTCCATCGTCATGGCCGGCCTCATCGGCACCAACTACATCGGGATCGAACTCGGCACCGCCGACGCCGCCGCCCTCAAGGACGGCGCCGAAATCCAGACCAAGGTCACGCCCGACATCAACGCCATCATGAGCGAACTCGGCAACCTCGGCAAAAAACTCGAGGGCGCACTCAACAGCATCACGGGCGCCGTCAGCGGCGACGGCAAAACCCCCGGCCTCTTCCAGAAACTCGACAAGGTGGTCACCGACAACTCCGACAAGATCACCGCGACGATGACGAATCTCCAGGACGTCACCGCCAAACTCAACCAAGGCGAAGGCACCCTCGGCCGGCTCATCAACGACCCAAAAATGCACGACGAACTCGTCGCCAGCGTGCATGAAATCAAACGCGTCGCCTCCGACGCCCGCACCTTCGTCGCCAACGCCCAAGCCATCATCGATCAGGTCAAAACCGGCCAAGGCGCCCTCGGCGCGCTCGTGTTTGACGAGAAAACCGCCACCGACCTGAAGAGCTCGGTCGCGAATCTCCGCGCGGTCTCCGACAAGCTCGCCAAAGGCGAAGGCACCCTCGGCAAACTCCTCCACGACGACAGCATCCTCCGGGACGCGCAGGCCGTGTTGAAGAAAGCCAACACCGCCATCGACGGCCTCGGCGACTCCGGCCCTATCACCGCCCTCGGGGTCGTGGCCAACTCGCTGTTCTGATCACCGGCCGGCCTCCCCGCTGATCCGGCTTCCCCGGGAGCATTTTTTTCCTACCCTCCTCCGGCGTGAGCCAAATCGCCGCCGCCCTCGCCCGTCACCGGGGAAAAAAAACGCCCCCGGTGCCCTGTGCGCAATCCGTCGTCCCGGCGATCCACACATCGACCCCGCCCATGCCGGTACGCACCGCAGGCCAACCCCCCAACAACCGCCGCCGCACCCGCGCCGTGGTCGCGGCCAGTGTGGCCGCCGCCCTCCCCCTGATCGTCTGGTGGGCTCTCCCACCCCAGTCCCCGCCCCCGCTCCCACCGGCACCGCTTGCGGCCGCCCCCCTGCCCCTCCCCGCCCGGGCGCCCGCCCACACCGCCAAACTGCCCGCCGTAAAAACGGCCGACGCAGCCGCACCCCGCCTCGAGCCCGGGCTTGAGGCCCAAGTGCGCGCGTTGACCATCACCGCCCGCCGCACCGGCGACGGCGCACGCATTGTCATCGACGGCCAAGTGTTCGAACCCGGCGAGGCCGTCCTCGCCGGCGTGTTCTTGGAGGCCGTCCTCCCGGACCGGGTCGTGTTTCGCACGGCGCACGATCAGCG
>CAJAYO010000744.1 GCA_903948415.1 uncultured Opitutia bacterium
CAGCTGTTTTTGCGCGAGGGGCTGCTGCACTGAGCCGGTCCGGCGGCGGCCGGACGGCGCAGGGGAACGGGTGAGGTCCGGTGTTGCGGAGCGGGGCGGGGGCGGTTCAGATTTTGCGGATGTTTTCCAAACCAGCTCCCCAGGTGCGCTGCGGCGTCGTCGGTGTCGGTTCGCTCGGCCAGCACCACGCGCGGATCTACGCGGCGTTGCCGGGGGCGGAGCTGGCGGGGATTTTTGAGACGAGCGACGCGCGGGCGGCGGAGATCTGCGCCAAGTTCAACTGCCGGCGGTTCGCGACGCTTGAGGAGCTCGGGGCGGCATGCGATGCGGTGTCGGTGGTGGTACCGACGGACAAGCACGAGGTCGTGGCTCTGCCGTTGCTGGCGCAGGGGTGCCACCTGTTGATCGAGAAACCCATCTGTGCGTCGCTGGACGAAGCCGAACGGGTGCTGGCGGCGGCGCGGGCGAAGAACTGTCTCGTGCAGGTCGGCCACATCGAGCACTTCAACCCGGTGATGGGTTTTTTGGAGAAGGAAATCGACGAGCCGCGGTATATCACGGCGGAACGGCTCGCGCCCTACCAGCCGCGCGGGACGGAGGTGGGCGTGGTGCTCGACCTGATGATTCATGATATCGGGATCGTGCTCGCGCTGGTGAAGTCGCCCATCGCGAAAATCGACAGCGTGGGCGTGACCGTGCTCTCGAAGAGCGAGGACATTGCGAACGCGCGGATCCAGTTTGCCAACGGCTGCGTCGCGAATCTGAGCGCGAGCCGGATGAGCACGAAGAAGGCGCGGGAGATCCGGATTTTTCAGGGCGACGCGTATCTGTCGCTTGATTTCATGAACCAGGCGGGCCACCTCGTGAAGAAAAGCGATATCATCGCCTACGGGGTGAAGATGAAACTCGGGCTGGTGAAGGCGGGCGATCTCAGCGCGATTCCGGTGAAGGAAATTCCCATCGAGAAAGGCGAGCCGCTGGCGCTGGAGCTGGCGCATTTTGTTGAGAGTGTGGCGAAGGCGAAACAGCCGAAGGTCGGCGCGGCGTTGGGGAAAAGCGCGCTCGAGGTCGCGATCACGATCACGGAGCAGATCCGCGCGGGGCAAAAGTGAGGGTGTCCAAGGAATCCACGGACATGGAAGCGAGGGAAATGGGGAGTGGTTCGCCGGGGACGTTTCGGCTGCCGCCGCCGACGGGCGGGCGCGTGGACGTGCTCATCGTGGCGGGCGAGCACTCGGGGGACGAGCATGGGGCGCGGATGGTGCGCGAACTGCGGACGAAGCAACCGGGGCTGGTGGTGGCGGCGCTCGGCGGGCCGGAGCTGGCGGCGGCCGGGGCGCAGCTGCTGCACGATCTCACGGCGTCGTCGGTGGTCGGGTTGGTGGAGGTCTTGAAAAACTATGCGTTTTTCCGCGCGCTGTTTGAAGAGACGTTGCGGTGGATCGGGGAGCACCGGCCGCGGGCGGTGTGTTTCGTGGATTATCCGGGGCTGAACCTCCGGCTGGCGGCGGCGCTGCGCGAGCGCGGGCTGTCGGTGAAAGGCGGCGGGGCGATCAAGACGCTCTACTATATCTCGCCGCAAATCTGGGCGTGGAAGGCCGGGCGGCGGTTCGCGATGGCGCGCGACCTCGACGCGCTGGCGGTGATCTTTCCGTTTGAGGTCAACTGCTATGCCGACACGGCGCTGCCGGTGGAATTTGTGGGGCATCCGTTTGTCGCGGCGGGGCACGCGGCGCCGGTGAGTTACGATCCGGCGGGGCCGGTGCTGTTGCTGCCCGGGAGCCGCAAGCAGGCGGTGGCGCGGATTTTTCCGGCGCTGCTGGCGGGGTTCGCGGACTATGCGCGGGACCGGCCGGGCACGCAGGCGGTCGTGCTGTATCCGAGCGACGAGATTCTCGCCGTGCTGCGGGCGGCGAGTCCGCCGGAGAACGTGCGGTTGCAGAAAATGGGCGGGGCGGTGGCGGCGTCGGCCGTGCTGACGTCGAGCGGGACGATGTCGATGCACTGTGCGTTGGCGGCGATCCCGGGGGCGATCGCGTATCGGGCGAATGGGTTGACCTATCTGGTGGGCCGGATGCTGGTGAAGATCGAGTATCTCGGCATCGCGAACCTGCTGTTGAACGAGCCGATGTATCCCGAATTTATCCAAGGCGCGGCGACGCCGGTCGCGCTGGCGGGCCAGTTGCGCGCGTGTCGCGACGAAGCGGCGCGGCGGGCACGGACGGCGGAGCAGGCGGGCCGGCTGCACGCGCTGTTGCGGGTGCCGGCCACGGGCACGGCGGCGGACTGGTTGGCGCGACACCTGATGTGACGGGCCGGCCAAGCTGAGTCGTCTGGGGGCGCCGTTTTGATTTTGTCCTGCCCGATGGCCGGCCACGTTTTCCCCCGTAACCCCGCCAGATGCGCCGCCGGGTGTGGCCTGATAGCGTGACGCGGGCCGGGGAAATCCGGCCCCGGCACGACGCGGCGGCGATGCCGCCGGTGATGGGGTCCTCGCTGGGCGAACGCGCCAGTGCGGCGGCGGCCGATCTGCTTGCGGGCGATGGGACCAAGCTGGCGAAGCCCGCCTCACTGTTCGCGGTGCTCGCGGCGTTGTTCCGGACGGAGCCGGTCCCGGTGCGGCCGGTTGCCTTGCCTCCGTTCGTGGCCGCCGCGGGGGCGAAGGCGGCGCGGTCGATGCTGGCGCTCTGGCCCGAACGGCGCGATCGCCCCTGGATCATCGCGCTGACGGCGAACGCCAGGCAGGGCGATCGCGAACGCTGTCTGGCCGCCGGGATGGACGACGACATTCCGATGCCGATGAAGAGCGAGGAACGGACGGCGGCGCGGGAGCGGGCGTCAGTCGGTCTTGGGCTGCGGCAGGCGGGTCAACGACGATGGGCTGAAGCTGGCGCTGCCGGTGGCGGCGAGGGCCGCGACCTGGGCGGCGACCTGCTGCCAGAGGGCGCCGGCTTTTTCGGCGGCGATGGCGCGGGCCTTCACGAGTTCGACGGCGCGGGCGGCGCGGTTTTCTTCTGCGATTTTGGCGAGATCGTCGAGATTGTAGAGGAAGACGTTGTCGAGCTGCGCGACGGTCGGCTCGACGTCGCGGGGCAGGGCCTGATCGATGAAAAAGAGCGGGCGGGCGGGGCGCTTGCGCATCGCGGCCTCCGCCGCGGGAAACGTGACGACCGCCTCGGGCGCGGAGGTCGCGCAGACGACGATGTCGAATTCCGCGAGGCGGGACGCGGACTGTTCGAAGGGCATCGCGCTGGCCCCGAGGGTGGTGGCGAGTTCCATCGCGCGTTCAAAGCGCCGGCTCGCGACGGTGAGGCCCGCGGCGCCGCGGCTCTGAAACGCCTTGGCGGTTTTCTCGCCGATCTCGCCGGCGCCGAGGAGGAGAATGCGCGTGTCGGTGAGACTGCCGTAGATGGTGAGCGCGAGATCGACCGCGACGTTGGCGACGCTGACCTGGCCCTCGGTGATCGCGGTCTGCGTGCGGACGTGTTTCGCGGCCTGAAAGCCTTTTTGAAACAGGCGGTTGAGCACCGGTCCGGTCGAGCGGCGTTCCTGGGCTTTGGCGTAGGCGTCCTTCACCTGGCCGAAAATTTCGGTCTCGCCGACCATCTGGGAATCGAGGCCGGACGCGACTTCCACGAGGTGTTGGACGGCGTCGCGGCCGCGGAGGCTGAGGCGGATTTTTTCAAACGCCGCGAGGTCGAAATTTTGGCGCGCACAAAATGCCGCGGTGACGTGGGTGGCGGCGTCGGGGTGCGAAGCCACGCCGTAGAATTCGATGCGGTTGCAGGTGCTGAGCATCGCGAACTCGTGCAATCCGGCGATCCCGGCGATCTCGGTGCGGAGCGCTTCGGCGGTCGCCGCGGCGAGCGAGAGTTTTTCCCGCACCTCCAGCGGAGCGCGGTGGTGGGTGGCTCCGATGACGAAGAAACCCCCGGTGCTCATGGTTTCGCCGGTGGGTGCGCCGGAGCCCGGGCGGCGGCGGGTGGGCGGGGGTCGTTGACGACCTGCAGCGACAGCAGCGCCAAGGGAAACAAGAGGAGGCAGGTCCAGGCGAAACGCCGGGCCAACAGCCGTCCGCTGAGGCGAAGACCGAGGGCAACGGCGTAGGCCGCCC
>CAJAYO010000745.1 GCA_903948415.1 uncultured Opitutia bacterium
CACCCGCCGTGACCGACCTCGCCCCCGTTTTGCGGTGCGACGAACCCCCGCGAACGGCGCCGGGGCGCGCGCCCGGAAATCAATCAGGAGGCCCCATGAGCAGCGGAACTTCCGCGCCCGGCAATTCACGCGGGCCCCAGCCGCCGCGTCCAGAGCGGTCCCGTGGCGATGCGATCGGAGCGCCGACGACGCGTTCAGCATCGAAGGGGGACGGGTCTGCGCCTCGAAGCCAAGGTCTGCGGCGGAGAACTCGCGCGCCGGCCGAAATCCCGGGGCCCCTTTGCGCGGGCCACGCTCGTTTCGCCCTGGCGAGCTCGATTGTCCGGCCGCCGGAATTGGGTGCACCCGCCCGGGAATTTTCTTTCGTCGACCGGACGGGCGCCGCGATTTCTGGTGGTGCGATCGCGCCATTTTCCTCAGTCCTTGCCCAGCGCGGGACTAGCCCCGCGCCCCGGCAACTCCTCCACCTCCTCGCCCATGCGCTCCACTCTTGCGTTTCTCCTCTGCACCGCCGCCCTCCCCGCGGTCGCCGCCGCTGCCGCCGCGCCCTCACCCCCGCGGCCCAACATCGTCGTCATCCTCGCCGACGACTACGGCTACGGCAGCCTCGGAGCCTATGGCGCCGACCCCGCGCTCATCCGCACGCCGAATCTCGATCGCCTCGCCCGCGAGGGCCGGCGCTTCACCGAGGCCTACGCCCCCTCCTCCGTGTGCACGCCCACGCGCTACGCCCTCATCACCGGCCGCTATTGCTGGCGCACGTCGCTCAATCACGGGGGCGTCGCCAACACCCTCGACCCGCTCCTCATCGAGCCCACGCGCCCGACGGTCGCGTCGCTCTTGAAGAAACACGGTTACGCCACCGGCTTCGTCGGCAAGTGGCACCTCGGCTACGGCACCGAGCCGCGCGTTGACTACACGAAAGCGCTGAAACCCGGCCCGCTCGAACTCGGCTTCGATTACCAATTCGCGGTCCCGCAAAATCACAACGACATCACCCGCGTCTTCGTCGAGAACCACCGCGTCTTCGGCCTGCGCTCCGCGAAACTCACCCCGGCCCCCGGCAAGCTTGGCCTCGATGCGCCCGAACGCGACGATCCGAAAACCATGGGCGATCTCACTGAGCGCGCCGTCGGCTGGCTGGCGAAACAAGCCGGCCAGCCCGCGCCGTTCTTCCTCTGCTATGCGCCCGTCGCCGTCCACGAGTTGATCACCCCTTCCGCCGAGACCACCGGCACCAGCCAAGCCGGTCCCTACGGCGATTTCATCCACGACCTCGACCGCAGCGTCGGCCGCATCCTCGCCGCGCTCGAAAAACAAAACGCCCTCGAAAACACGCTCATTATTTTTACCTCCGACAACGGCGGCGTCGTTAACCCCGGCAGCAAGACCGGCGCGAACAAGGTCGCGATGGATGCCGGACTGAAAATCAACGGCACGCTCCGCGGCGGCAAACACGACATCTGGGAGGGCGGCTTCAAAGTGCCGTTCCTCGTGCGCTGGCCCGGCCGCGTGCCCGCCGGCACCACGAGCCACGAGCTGATCGGCGTCGTCGATATTTTCGCCACCGTCGCCGCCGTCGTCGGCGAGACCCCGCTCGACCGCGCCACCACCGCGCCCGACAGCGTCAATGTCCTCTCCGCCTTCCTCGGCCAGCCCGCCGCCCAACCTCTCCGCCGCGACCTCATTTTGCAGAGCGCCAGCGGCGTCTATGCGATCCGCAGCGGCCCGTGGAAATGGATCGACGGCGTCCCCCTCGCACCCAAAGGCAAGAAAGCTCCCGCGGCCATCGGTCCCAAAGCCGACCAGTTCCGTTCCCGCCTCGTGAATCTGGCCGACGATCCCGCCGAGACGAACGACGTCTCCGCCGCCCACCCCGAGATCGCCCAGCGCCTCGCCGAAACCCTCCGCCTCCACCGCGCCCAGGGTTTCAGCCGCGACTGAGCGCACCGGCCTTTCCGCGCCCCTTTCCTGCCGGGGTGATTTTCACGCTGACGGCTGGGCTCCGGGCCCGCGCTGAATTCACCGGGCGCACGTTGCGCGCGATTTGCCGGGCACCCTCCGCCACCGGCCATCGCCCCGGGAAAGCCCGTGCCGGAGGAAATTGTCCCGCTCTGCAACGCTGGGTTTCCCGCCCCACTCTCCCCAAAGCATCCGCCCGGCATCGCGAAACGTAGTGTCCTCGTCCAGCCACCCAACCGAACTCGCGCTTATGTCCAAAGAAACCCTCGTCATCCTCAGCGGCTCCTGCGCCGTACTGGGATTCCTCTCCATCATTGCCTCGATCTACATCTGGCTGCGCGTGCAATTTCCACTTCAAGAGGCAACACCCGATGCGGTGATTTCCATCGCCGTCGCCGCGCGGGCCGAACGCTCCGCGATCTTCGTCGGCCTGTGGGCGCCCTCGTTTTTCGCGCTGGCTGCTTTCTTGCGCTCCGTCGCCAACGGCTAGGCGCCGCCAGCACTCTTGCCCAGGGAAATTCTTTTCCCCGGGCGCACCGAGTTCAGCAGCGTCGTCCCGGCGCCAAACACCTTGTCCGCTCGGCGTGCTCGGCGGGTTGGGCTCCGGGCAGTCTGTGCAACATTCGCTGAAGCGGAGTGAGGGTTTTCGGGGCTAGGCCCGGGCCCCGGCCGCCCTCCGCTCCCCGGGCCGAACTCGCTGCGCCCCGTCCATTCTGCGCGCCACCCCGCGTATCGTCACCGGACCTACCCGGCCCCGGTACGGCTCTGTAGTCCCGCCGTGAC
>CAJAYO010000746.1 GCA_903948415.1 uncultured Opitutia bacterium
GGTGGAGAGGAGGCGGAGGAGTTTCATGGAATTAGCGGGCGAGATCGTAGAGGGCGTAGCCGGCGAAGAGGTTGGGGAGGGCGCGGCAGGGGGCGTGCCAGTTGCCGGCGAGGTGGGCGCGGCGGGCGATGCGGATGCCCTTCGCGGCGCAGAAGTGCTCGAAGTCGGCGATCGTGACCGGATTGGCGGGGCGGCTTTCGAACCACTCGGTCGTATAGACGGGATTCCGCAATTTCCGTCCGCGGATCAGCATATCGACGCGGTTTTTCCAGTAGCCGTGGTTGACGAAACCGACGGTGAGGGCGCGGCCGACACGGAGGGCTTCGCCGATCACGGCGGTGGGGTCGCCGAGTTCGTGAAGGGTGCGCGAGCAGATGACGCGGTCGAAATGTTTGTCGGGAAACGCGCGCATGAACGACGTCATGTCTCCCTGATACGCGGCGAGACCGCGGCGCACGCACGCGGTGATGCGGGCGAGATCGAGGTCCACGCCGACGGCGGAGACTTTTTTCGTCTGCACGAGGTAGTCGAGGAGCACGCCGGGGCCGCAGCCGAGGTCGAGGACGCGGGTGTTGGGTTCGACCCAGTCGCCGATGATCTCCCTGTCCACGGTGCGTTTTTCGACGAGCTTGGTCATGGCGCGGGGACTGGGACGGAGGCGTGGTCTAAGGAACACGCGGAAGGCACGGGAAAAAAGGCTGCGGGGACCGAGTGGGCGCCGACGAGCGACGCCCCTCCGAAAGCGCGGAGGAGGGGAAAGCGCGTTGGGGTCAACGCGCTGCACCTCGGGGAGGCGACGTGCGACTGGGGTTCAGATCGCATAGTCGAAGACGTAGGGCTGGTCGCGTTCGAGGAAGGCGCGGACGAGGCTGTAGAGTTCCTCGGATTCGAGGAGGAAGGAGTCGTGGCCGAGATCGGTGGAGAGCTCGGCGTAACTCGCGCGTTTGCCGCCGCGGAGGAGGGCGAGGGCGAGCTGGCGGTTTTGTTCGGGCGGGAAGAGCCAGTCGCTAGTGAAGCCGACGATGAGCGCATCGGCCTCGACGGGGGCGAAGGCTTTTTCGAGGGAGCCGTGCGATTGCGCGAGGTCGAACTGGTCGAGGGCGCGCGTGATGTAGAGGTACGAGTTCGCGTCGAAGCGGTTGATGAAGCTCTGGCCCTGATGGCGCAGGTAGCCCTCGACCTCGAACTGGACGTCGAACGTGTAGGCGTCGCCGGCGGCGGTGTCTTTTTTGCGGCGGCCGAATTTTCGGTCCATGGACGCGTCGGAGACGTAGGTGATGTGGGCCATCATGCGGGCGATGGCGAGGCCGACGCGCGGGCCGGCGTCCTTGGCGTAGTCGCCGCGGTTCCAGGCGGGGTCCTGCATGATGGCCTGGCGGCCGACCTCGTTGAAGGCGATGGCCTGGGCGCTTTCGCGGCCGGTGGTGGCCATGGCGAGGACGCGGCGGGTGAAGTGGGGGAAGTCGGTGGCGAAGCGCAACGCGAGCATGCCGCCCATGGAGCCGCCGATGACGGTGTGGAGTTCCGCGACGCCGAGGTGGTCGAGGAGGAGTTTTTGCGCGCGGACCATGTCGCCGATGGTGACGAAGGGAAATTGGATCCCGTAGGCGCGGCCGGTTTCGGGGTTGAGGGAGGACGGGCCGGTGGAGCCCTGGCAGCCGCCGAGGACGTTGGCGCAGACGACGAAGAAGCGGCGGGTGTCGACGGCCTTGCCGGGGCCGATGAGGTTGTTCCACCAGCCGGGTTTTTTGTCGGCCGGAGAGTGCCAGCCGGCGGCGTGGTGGTCGCCGCTGAGGGCGTGGCAGATGAGGACGGCGTTGTCGCGCGTGGCGTTGAGGGTGCCGTAGGTTTCGTAGCGGAGGGTGAAGGCGGGGAGGGTCTGACCGCTGCGGAAAGCAAAGGGTTTGAGATGGACGAAATCGCGGGGGGCCACGAGGCCGACCTCGCCGGGCGCAAGGTGGCGCGGCGGCGCGTCCGCGGGGGGAGCGGCGGGCAGGGGGTCGATCTCGTCAGTCATCGGGCGGGCGAATGAACCACCGGGGACGGCGGGAGGCAAGGGAGCGGCGGGGGTTATGACGCGAGGGGGAACGGGCCCGACCAACGTCCTTAAACCGACAGACTCAAACCCACGGGCGGGGACGCCCGTACCACGCCGATCCCGAAGCCCAAAAATCAATGGCTGGGGGGATCAACCGGTGGTGACCGGCGGGCGCGGGGCGGGTGGCGGCGGAGGAGCGGCGGCCGGCGCGCGACACGCGATCAGGCTTGGGCGGCGGCGCTGAGGGCGTCGTCCATCTCTTCGTTGGAGAAGACGTGCTGGACGTCGTCCATGTCGTCGAGGGTTTCGTGGAGTTTCACGAGGGACTTCGCGAGGGCGAGCTCGGTCACCGGGACGGTGGTGACGGGGATGTAGGCGATTTCGGAGCTGTCGGGTTTGAGGCCTTTGCGCTCGAGGGCGTGGGCGACCTTGTCGAAGGCGTGGACGCCGCAGCGGATTTCGTAGCCCTGGTCGCTGGTGAGGATGTCGTCGGCGCCGGCTTCGAGGGCGATTTCCATGAGGGCGTCCTCGGCGATTTTGTCGCGGGCGACGAGGAACTGGCCGGCGTGGAGAAACTGGAAGGACACGGCGCCGGTGCTGGCGAGGTTGCCGTCGAAGCGGGCGAAGGCGGCGCGGATGTCTTTTGCGGCGCGGGTCTTGTTGTCGGTGGTGGCCTGGACGATGAAGGCGACGCCGCCGGGGCCGTAGCCTTCGTAGGTAATTTCCTCGTAGACGATGCCGGGGAGTTCGCCGGTGCCCTTTTGGATGGCGCGGTCGACGTTGTCGGCGGGCATGTTGGCCTCGCGGGCCTTGAGGATGAGGGTGCGGAGGCGGGCGTTGCCGTCGGGGTCGCCGCCGCCGGCCTTGGCGGCGAGGGTGAGGTCGCGCGAGAGGCTGGAGAAGACCTTGCTGCGGCGGCCATCGGTGATGGCTTTGCCGCGTTTGACTTTGGACCACTTGTTATGGCCGGCCATGGTGGGGAGCAGCGGGTAGTGAGTAGCCGGCAGCGGGTAGCGCGGGAGAAAGGAGCGGGTCGATGGCGGAGGGGAGCGGGTCGAGGCTTGGGCGGCTCGCTACGCGCTATGCACTACGCGCTACTTTTTCTTGGGGGTGACGTTTTTCACCGGCTTGCCGGCGGGGCTGAGGGCGGCGGCGGGGGCGAGCTCGGGGTCCTTCATGCGGTTGATCACGAGCTGCTGGACGATCGTGAAGAGGCCGTTGACGGTCGAGTAGAGGGAGAGGGCGCAGGAGAAGGTGTAGCAAAACAGGGTGAAGATGATCGGCATGAACTGCATCATCTTGGCCTGCGTCGGATCCATCGACGGCGTTGGGGTGAGGCGCATCTGGATGACCATGGTGGCGCCCATGAGGATCGGGAGGATGTTGATGGGGAGGCCGAGGACGTGGCCGATGGTGTCGGCGGACGCGAGGTCGGGGGCCCAGAGGAACGGGGAGAAGCGGAGTTCGGCCGTGCTTTGGAGCATGGTGAAGAAGCCCATGAAGAACGGGATCGTAATGAGAATGGGGAGACAGCCGCCGACCGGGTTGACCTTGTTGGTCTTGAACAGCGCCATGGTGGCTTCCTGCTGTTTGCGGGGGTTGTCCTTGAATTTTTCGCGGAGCGCCTGGAGTTCGGGCTGGAGTTTCGCCATGCGCTTGGCGGATTTCGAGGCGGCGAGGGTGAAGGGGATGAAGATCGTTTTCAGCGTGAGCGTGGTGAGGATGATGGCGACGCCCCAGTTGCCGACGAAGCCGTGGATCCAGGTCATCAGGGTGAGGAGGATCTGGCTGAAATATTTGAAGAAGCCGAACTCCATGACCTTGTCCTGGTCGAGTTTGAAGACGGAGGCCTTGGCGAGGCGGGCGTATTCCTTCGGGCCGACGTAGAAGTTGGAGGCGAGCTTGACCTCGGCGTTGGGCGCGAGGGCCTTGAGGTCGAACTGCGCGGCGCCGGCAATGCCGTAGGCGGTGACGCTGTCATCGGGGAGGTCGGCGAGGAGTTTGACGCGGCGGGTGACGAGGCCGGCGCCCGGTTCATCGGGCGTGAGGATGGCGGTGAAGAATTGATTTTTGACCGCGGCCCACGCGACCGGGCCCGGGCTGACGACGGAGGGCTTGGATTCGTGGGCGCCAAGGCCAAAGAAGCCGCTGCTGGACTCGAGATCGGCGCGCTTCGCGAAGTGTTGGTCGGACCCCGTCGAGTAGCCCGTGGTCAGTTGGAGGCCGTCGTCGTCTTTCTTGGTCGGGGCGGCGGTGCCGAGGGCGAGCGCGACCTTCATGGGGGCGGCGGTCTTGTCGGTGAGGTTGCGAATCGTGGTCTCGTGGCGGAGTTGGTAGGGGTCGGTTTTGTCGCTCTCGTCGGGGGCGAGGGTGTAGCGGCGGGTGACTTCGAGGCGGCCGTCGAGGACGGCGCGGTAAACGACCTCGTTGGAGGACGACGAGACGCGTTGGAAGCGCGTGCCGCGGTCGAGGCCGGGGAAGTCGACGAAGGCGAGCATCGGGTCGGCGTGGAGGGCGTTGAAGACGAAGGGGGTGGTGCCGTTGAGGTCGGCGGGGTAGATGAGGCGGTCCTTCGCATCGTGTTTTTTGAAGGCGACATCGCGGATGGCGCCGCCGGAATCGGTGAAGCGAACTTCGACGAAGCTGTTGCCGAGGGTGGTGACCGTGGCGCCGGCGGAGTCGGCGCGGGCCGAGGCGAAGGCGGTATTGGTGACGGGGGCTGCGACGGCGGCGGGAGCGGCGGAGGCTGAAGCGGAGGCGGGGCCGGACGTGGCCGCCGGAGTGGCGGAGGCGGCCTGGGCGGCGGGCGCGGCGGACGGGAGCGGGGCGGGCGGGGCCGACTGCTGCATCCAAAACATGTAGGCGATGGCGGCAGCGATGAGCGCCACGCCGATGACGGTATTCTTTTTGTCCATTACGGGAAAGGGAGGGTGGGAGAAGGCCGCGTGGGATGCGGGAAAAAGGAGGAGCGGAGCCGGGGGCGGATCAGGCGGCGACGCGGTGGCAGCGGGGCGTGCGACGCGGGGGGACGGGATCGAGGCCGCCGGGGTGCAACGGCGTGCACTTCAGGAGGCGCACGATGGCGAGCGCGGTGCCGACGAAAGCGCCGCGGGTGCGGACGGCATCGGCGGCGTAGTGCGAACACGTGGGGGCGAACCGGCAGCCGAAGGACGGTCCGAACAGCACGGGCAGCGCGGGCGAGAGGGTGCGTTGGTAAACGGCGATGAGCGCCAGCAACGCGAGCGCGGGCAGGCGGGCGAGCAGACCGAGAGCGGTGAGCAGGCGCGCGGTCATGGCGTGGGCGCCGGCGGGGGCGGTGGGATTTGCGCGCAGGCCTCGGTGAATTTTTTCCCCAGCTCGACGAGGGGCACGTGTTGGGCGGCGGCGCGGGCGATGAGCATCAGGTCGCAACCGGCGGGCACGAGGTGCTGGTGCTGGCGAAAGGTTTCGCGGAGGCGGCGCTTGGCGCGGTTGCGGCGTACGGCGTTGCCGACGGCCGCGGTGGACGCGACCACGCAGACCCGGGGCGAGCCGGGTGGGACCGCGAGGTCGGCGGTGGCGTCGCGGCGCTTCCACCAGACGGTGAAGGCGCGGCAATCGAGGCGGCGGCCGAGTTCACGAACGACGCGGATGTCGCTCTGGCGGCGCAGGTGCTGCTCAGGGCGGAAACGCATGGGGGCGTGGCTCGGCGAGCGCGCGTCGGTGGACTCCACTCGCGGACGCGCGTGGCGACAAACGAAGGCGAGCGCGGCTCAGACGACCGTCAGGCGCTTGCGGCCTTTGAGGCGACGGGCGCGGATGACTTTGCGTCCGCCTGGCGTGGCCATACGGGCGCGATAACCAATCTTGCGGGCGCGTTTCTTGCGGTGCGGACGGAATGTAGGTTGCATGACTTTTGTAGAAAAAGAGGGTCAGAAGTGTCGGAGGGGTCGGGGACTGTCAAGGGTGGGGTTTGGCCGAAGATTGGGCGCGTCAATAGCTGATGGCGTAGCCGTCTTTGCGGCTTTCGCTGGCGCCGCAGTCGACTTTGTTCACCGCGTCCCAGCGGATCGCCGGGTAACCGCCGAAGCCGCCGTCGGCGGCGCGGACATCGTGGCCGCGCTGGGCGAGGGCGCGCTACGCTTCGTCGGGCGCGCCGTTTTCCACCTGCACAGGGCCGCCGTCGCGCATTTTTTCGCCGGTGGGTTCGGAGGAGCCCTCGTGCTGCCCGTGCGCGGCGTCGCCGGCTTCCCGGAGGTTCATGCCGAAGTCGATTTGGTTTACGAGCACTTGGACAGGGCTCGGCGGTGGCATGCCGCCGCCCATGAGGCCGAAGGCTTCCCGGGGCCGGCCGTCCTCCAGGACGAAACCGGGGATGATGGTTTGAAACGGGCGTTTGCCGGGCGCGTGGATATTGGCTTGGCCGGGTTCGAGGGTGCACCTCTCGCCGCGGTCTTGAAACGCGAAGCCGAGGTCGGGAGGAACGATGCCGCTGCCCATGCCGCGGTCGTTGGATTGGATGAGGGAGACCCTGTGGCCCGCGGAGTCGGCGGTGCAGAGGTCGATCGTTTCGCCGGCGCGGAGGGCAGGAGGGCCGGAGTCGTGGGGCTTCGCGGCGCGAGCCCCGATGAGTTTGCGGCGCTCGGCGGCGTAGGATTTCGCGCGGTCTTCGAAGGCGAGTGGCTGGCTTCGATGAGCGTGTGCAGGGCGTCGGGGAATTGTAGATCCACTTCGCGAGATCGAAGCCCTCGAGGATTGTGAGCATCTGGAGGGCGGCGAGGCCCTGGCGGTTGGGCGGAAGCTTGTAGACGGCGTAGCCGCGTTAGTTCACGGCAACGGGATCGACCCAGGGGGAGGTGTGCTTTTCGAGATCCGCGTGGCGGCGGAAGGCGCCGTTGGCGTGCAGGAAGGCGTCGTATTTTACCGCGATCGCGCCGCGGGAGAAGGCGTCGCGGCCGTGCCGGCCGATCAGGCTGAGTGTCCGGGCGAGCGCGGGGTTCTTGAAAATTTGGCCTTCGGCAGGTGCGTGGCCGCCGGGGCGAAGGTGTCGAGGAAGGCGCAGGGGAATTGGTTGAGCTGGGCGTGGCGGACGCCGATGGCCCAGCCGTAGGCGATGGCGTACGTGACGGGAAAACCTTGCTTGGCGTAGCGTAGGGCCGGAGCCAGGACAGAGGGAAGCGGGAGTTTGCCGGATTTTCGGTGGAGTTCGTCCCGGCGGTCCACGCAGTCCGGCAGGGAGAGCGGGAGGAAGCCGCGCGGCGGGAGGCGGTCGGGGGGCGCGGTCTGCGCGAGTTCGTTTTTCAGCGGGGCGAGGGAAAGGTCGAGGGGCGAACGGCCGGAGGTGTTGAGGCCGTGAAGTTTTTAGGACTTTGCGTCCCCGGCGATGGCGAAGGGGGCGCCGCCGATGCGGCCGGCTTTGAGGAGGTCGAGGCCGATCTGCGAGGCGA
>CAJAYO010000747.1 GCA_903948415.1 uncultured Opitutia bacterium
CGACCTCCACGGCGCCCACGTGCTCGACGTCGGCGCGTCCACCGGCGGCTTCACCGACTGCGCCCTCCAGGCCGGCGCCGCCGACGTCGTCTGCGTCGACGTCGGGCGCGCCCAGCTCCACCCCAAACTCGTCGGCGACCCGCGCGTCACCAATTTCGAAAAAATCAACGCCCGGCATCTCACGGCCCGCGACCTGCCCCGCAGCGAGTTCGACGCGGTCGTGATGGATCTTTCCTTCATCTCCCTCCGCTCCGTGCTCCCCGCCGTCTGGCCGCTGCTGCGCGTCGGCGGCTGCCTCGTCGCCCTGGTCAAACCCCAGTTCGAGGCCGGCAAAGCCGCCGTGGACAAAGGCCGCGGCGTCATCCGCGACGCCGCCGTGCAGGACGCCGTCCTCGTCGGCATCCGCGACTTCGCCCTCGCCGGCCTGCCCGGGGCCCGCCTCATCGGCACGATGGACTCGCCCATCACCGGCACCGACGGCAACCGGGAGTTTCTGCTCGGACTGCGTCGCGAATCGTCCCACGCTCCCGCCCGCCTATGAAGCCCATCCGCCAGCTCGCGTTCGTGGTCAACGAGCAAAAAGAGGGCGCCCCCGCGCTCGCCCGCGAACTCGTCGCCCTCGCCCGCACCGCCGGGGTCGCCCTCAAACAGACCACCCGCTTTCCCCTGCCCAAGGGCTGGCTCCACGGCTGTGACGCGTGCTGCGTCATCGGCGGCGACGGCACCCTCCTCGGCGTCGCCTGCGAATCCGCCCGCGAACAGGTCCCGATCATCGGCGTCAACCGCGGCAGCCTCGGCTTCCTCACCACCTTCTCCGCCGACGAAGCCCGCGCCCAGTTCCTCGAATTGCTCGAGGGGCAGTTTCGCGTCGACCACCGCGCGATGCTCGAGTGTTCCACCGGCACCGGCCCCCACGACCTCGCGCTGAACGACGTGCTCATCAAGGACGAGGTCAACTCCCGCCTCGTCCGCCTCGAGGTGTTTGCCGACGGCGAACTCGTCACCGATTACACCTGCGACGGTCTGATTTTTTCCACGCCGACCGGTTCCACCGCCTACAACCTCTCCGCCGGCGGCCCCATCATGCACCCCGCGGCGGGCGTGATCGCGATGACGCCAATCTGCCCGCATACGCTGAGCAACCGCTCGATCATCTTCCGCGAAAACGTCCGCCTCCGCGTCTTCAACCGCAGCCCCACCGCCCGCCTCCTCGTCGCCATGGACGGCCAGCGCAACCTGCAGGTCGGCGCGCAATCGCCGGTGGAAATCTCCGTCGCGCAGCTCCGGCTCCCCCTCGCCCAACGCGCCGACTACTCGCACTTCTCCGTCGTGCGCACGAAGCTCAAGTGGAGCGGCGGGTTCGTGGACAAACGGTAGGCGCCCGGCCGCCGCCCCCGGGCACGAAAAAGCCCCGGCGTTTTGCACCGGGGCTCGGAAAGCTAAACTGGGCGGGGAATTATTTCCCTTCGCTCTTCTTCTTCTTCTCGGCCTTGGCCTTCTCCATGTCGGCCTTCATGACGGCCTCTTCATCGGCGTCGAGTTTGCCATTCTTGTTGGCGTCATACTTCTTGAGGTTGTCGGCATCGCGCTTGGCCTTCTTGGCGGCCTTTTCGGCGTCATCCGCAGCGCGGAGGGCGGGAACAGTGAACATGCCAGCGACAGCGAGGACGCTGACGAGCAGGGTGATTTTAGAGGATGTTTTTTTCATAGGGCAGCGAGAGACAAGCGCAGGCCGGCCCGGAAATCCAGCCTGATTTTCACAGCCAGGATACGACCTCGTCCCTGACCCGTTCGATCCGTTTGTAGGCCGCCA
>CAJAYO010000748.1 GCA_903948415.1 uncultured Opitutia bacterium
CGTTGATCGCCGAGCCCCACGCGAAGAAACCCGAGTTGCCGCTGCGCTGGAGGTGGCGCCACTCGAGTTCGACGATGAAGTTTTCGTATTGCTTCACCGTGCGCAACCCGCCGACGGGTTTGCCGGTGCAGTAAATTTTTCCGTCGCGCACGCTCCAGGTCTCGGGCGCGCAGTTGATGTTCGCCCAGCCGCTGAGATCGCGGCCGTTGAACATCGCGACGAAGCCGTCGGCGTCGGGCTGGGGGGTTTCTGCCGCCACCACGGGCGACCCCAAAGCGACCAGAGCCCAGCATACGAAAGGAAGTGCCAACGGGGTTTTCATGCTGACACGAAAGAACGCCGTCCCCCCTGGCGGCAAAGCAAATGAGCCCGGCCGCCCCAACGGAGGGGCGCTTTTCCAAGCGCTCCGGGCCGACGGCGGGAGGAAACCGCCGCTCCGTTAATTCCCCGCGGGCACGGTAAACGTCCACGCCAGGTTCCCGGCCTGCACCGACGCGACGGCCATCCGCCCGGTGAGCTGCTGGTCGCGGCCACCTTCCACCGCGAAGCTGATCGCGCCGCCCACCGGGCTCACGTCCGACATCACATAATCCGTGCCGAGCGCCGTCTCGATCACGAGCACACCGGGCGAACGTTGCGCCACACTGCGCACAAACGGCGTTGGCCCCGCATACCCTTCAAACACGGACGCGAAAAGCTTCGCGCCCCCGCCTTCCGTGCGCCGCACGATGTAAGGCAGGGTCGCCCCGACATCGGTGTTTCTCCAGTCGCGCTGGCCCCAGCCGTCCGCGATCCACGCGCGCTCGCCGGGCTGGCTCACGTTCCACGCCACGCACGTCAGCTCCGGACCCGCCGGCCACGTCGTGCGCCACACGTCCCCGCCCTCGACCGCACGCACGCGCTCGAAGTCGTAAAGTTTCAGCGCCGGTCCGCCGCCCTCCGCCGACCCGGCCGCCGTCGTGCGATCAAGAATCTCCGCCTTCATCGCGGACGCATGATAAACAAAATCCTGCGTGCGCCCGCCCTGCACGCGGAAGAAATCCACGACGTAGCTTCGGCCCGCGCCATGATCGATGATCGCCGACGTGCGCCGATACTCGCTCGTGCCGGCGTAGGCCTGCGACGACGCCTCCATCACTTTCACCTGCTCCGAGGAGCGGAAAAACGCCACCTCGCCGCCGCGCTCCTTCGTGCGCTGGTCCTTCTCGTCGATGACGACGGTGTTGTGCGCGACCGTGCGCGACGCCTGGTGCTTGTGCGGGTGATCCCACAGGTAGCCGAGGTCGGAGAGGAGCTCGCGGCCGCTTTTCCAGTAGGTCAGGTTGAGGCTGTCGGAGTGATGATGATTGGCCCAGTGGCTCGCGCTGAGGAGCAGGAGGCTTTCGCGGCCATCGGGACCGGTCCGCAGGTGACCGATACGGAGTTCGGGCGAGCACCAGTCCGGCAGCACCACGGGCGGCGCCGGTTTCTTTTCCAGTCCGGGCTCCCGATAGTAGAGCGCGAGCGGCGCGTAACCTTTCGCGAGATCGTCGCCGCACGCCTCTTTGAGCAGCGCGAGATATTCCGGACGCTCGGGGTAATTGGCCACCATCAGCTCCAGGAAATTGGAACCGATCCGCGTGTCGCGGTAGGAGTCGGCATAGGCGGGAAACGTCAGGTCGCCCTGCAGGCCCCGGAAACTGTTTTCCCACACGCGCTCATACGCGGTGCCGTGGTAGAGGTCGCTCGCCACGCGGCGCTGCCCGTCCGGCCCGCGATAGCCCGCCGGCTCCGTGTAGCCGCGCAACGCCTGCGGCATGTCCCAGATGTTGTGCAACGTCATCATCGCGTAGGCGGGCGATTCCGAGGTCGTCCCATCGGGTAAAAACCACTCGTCGATCGTCCGCTGAAACCCGTCCCAGCCGAACCGCACCAACCCCGGATGGCCCACGCACAGGCCGACGAGCGCGGCGGCCGTGCGGTTGCCGACGGATTTGTTGTTGATCTGCTTGTCGCTCACGAGGAGCACGGTGCCTTCGAGCAAGAGATCGCGCTCGATCAGGCGACGCTCGGCGTCGGTGTAGACGGGAGTGCCGTCGGCGTCCTTCGCCTCGCAGGTGAAATCGTAGGCCTCCGTCACCCGCCGCACGAACCCCGATTCCTGCCCGCCGCCGGTCGCCCGCCCCGCCGTCCAGTAACCCGTGTGCAATTTGTGATCGGGACGATTCGGCGGCGGGCAGAGCTCCGGTTCCGGCAGCCGGTTGATGAACTGCGAGGCGACGCGGGGATCCATGTCCGCGTATTCGCCATACGCCGTATGCACGAGCCAGCGCGGGTAGCACGCGGCGAAGCGCAGCAAGATCGCCTTCACCCCGCGGGCCGCCGCCACGTCACCCGTCAACAAGTGCGCCTCCGCCAGCGTGCGCGCGACGCCGGAGAGGTGGCCGACTTTTTGGGCGCGGATATTGGCCGCAAAACTCGGCCGCCCGGTCTTGTAGCTGAACACCACAAACGGTTCGCCGCCGTAATAGGTCAGCGTCTGCGGCAGCCCCCACTTCGTCTGGAGCGCGATGCTCTCCGGATATTTTTCGTGCGGAAAAATTGTGCGGCACACCCGGCAGGCGAGCTGGTCGGGCGTGGTTTCCCGCCACGTCCACTGCCCGTGCGGATGCACGGGCTTGCCCTGGTCGCGACACGCCGGGCACGGCGTGAACTTCGGGTCCCCCGGCGTGGTTTCCGGAATCATCGCGCGCAAATAGGCGGGCGTGAGTTTGCCGGCCTCGGCCCGCGCGCTGCGCTCCACGCCCGCCAGATAGGTCTTCGCCCACGCATACCGCGCGAGATTTTCCCGCGCCCGCACCACATCCGACGGCTTGAACGCCCCGCTCGGATGCACGACGCCGGCGCGAAATTTCCCGGCGTCGCTCCAGTCAAACAACGCCTCGGGTTCGGCGGCCGCCGCCCGCGCCGCCGCGGCGAGCGCGGCGACGGCGAACGCGGCGACGGCGAGGAGCAAGGCTCTCGGCAAAACGGGGGGCGACATGGTGGCGGGGGCGAGGACGACGGAGGAAACGCTGCGGGTTGCGCCGCAGCGTTGCACGCGCAAAGGCTCGACGCTCGGATGCGGTGCGTTGAAGTCATTGCCCACCCCTCCCCCGACCATGAACCCCACCCGCCGCGCTTTTATCCGCCACACCGCCCTCCTCGCCGTCGCCGGGCCGCTGGCCCACGCGCGGGCCGCGGCGGCGGCGCCCACCCCTCCGGGCCCGACCGCCCCGCGCCCGTCCGCCGACGGCCCGTTGCGTGAAATCCTGTTCAGTCCCGGCAACATCACGGAGCGGAAAAACGGTTACGACCGCTTCGAGCCGCTGAAGAAGCCCGCGCAAAATCCCGTCATGACCGCGGAGATGCCGTGGGAAAAAGGCGGCATCGCCTGGGGCAGCGTCCTGCGCTCGGAGGTCGACGGGAAATTCAAGTTTTTCTACAGCACGGATTTTCCCGGGGCGCAGGCGGGCGCCGTGCTCGTGGACCACTCCCTGCAGGGGAAAAACCACTGCGTCGTCTGTTACGCCGAGTCCGACGACGGCCTCGTCTGGCGGCGCCCGGCGCTCAACCTGCATTTCGCCGACCAATTTCCCGGCAACAACATCATCCTCACCTGGGCCTCCTACTACAACGACTCGCCCTCAGTGATCGAGGATCTCCACGAGCGCGATCCACAGCGGCGCTACAAGCTGATGATGTTTCACCTCGATCCGACCAACCGCGACCTCAACGGCTGCGCCCTCTTCGTCTCGCCCGACGGCCTCCGCTGGACGTTTACCGGCACGGTGCTGCCCGCGCAGGACGCGGGGTGTCTCTGGCAGGACCGCCGCACCGGGCGTTACTACGCGTTCTTGAAGGACCGGCTCGGCAACAATCGCAGCCGGATGCTCGCGCACAGCGACGATTTCACGACGTGGAGCGAGCCGCAGTGGATCTTCACGCCCGACCATGGCGATCACGACGGCACGAATTTCTACAACCAATCCGCCTTCACCCTGTGCGGCCGCACGCTGGGCTTCCTCAACGTCTACGACGTCACCACGCAGACGACGTGGGTCGAACTGATCGAGAGCGGCGACCACCATGCGTGGCACCGCATGCCCTCGCGCCCGCGCCTGCTCCAGCCCGGCCCGCCTGGGGCCTACGACAGCGGCGGCGCCTACGTCGGCCTCGCGGAGCCGATCCTCGTCGGCGACGACTACCGCTACTATTACTACGCCTCCGCCGACCGCCACGACGCGGCCGACACCGGCGGCAACCCGGCCCAACGCCCCTCGCTCGCCTTCGCCACCTTCCGCAAAAACCGCCTCGTCGGCCAGCAGACGGAACACGACGGCTCGTTCGCGACGCTGCCCTTCGTGTGCCCCGGCGGCCGGCTCTTTCTCAACTTCGTCTGCTCCGGCGAAGTGACCGTCTCGATCAAACGCCCCGGCTACGGGGGCGACTACGAGCATTTTACCACCGCGGACTGCGTGCCCGTCACCGGCGATCACCCGCGCCGCGAGATCGTCTGGAAAACGCAGCGCACGCTCGACGCCCTCAAGGGCAAATACATCCGCCTCAAAATTTCCGGCCGCAACGTGGTTGCCTACAGC
>CAJAYO010000749.1 GCA_903948415.1 uncultured Opitutia bacterium
ATCGAATTCCGCGGGCCGCGCAGGCCGTCGACGCCCGCGCTCGTCGCCTGCCCGTCGGAGAAGGCACGCTCCGGCGCGTGACAACTCGCACAGCTCTGGCGGCTCCCCGCCGAGAGCCGACGGTCGTTGAACAGCAACTCCCCCAACGCCACCCCTTCCTGCGTCAGCGGATTGTCCGCCGGCAACTCCGGCTGCGGAAAACCCGCCGGCACGACGAACGGCCAGGGGGTCAGTCCTCCTTCGTAGCGGCGAGCGCCAGCGAGCCGATGGGCTGGTCGCTCGGCTTGCGCGCGCTCGCCGCCACCGGCCGTCGGCTTCGCCTCGAGAAAAAACCACGACCGCGCCATCGCCTGCGTGAGCGTGGTCGCGAGCGCATCCTCCTCGGCGGAGTGCGTCGTCTCGCTGCCGTCGTCGGCCGCCAGCCCATGGCCGCCCACCGCCTTGCCCAAATCCAGCGCGAGCGACACGGTCGTCGGCCCCGCCACCTTGATCAGCGCCGCGAAGCCCACACGCATCACGCGGGCATCGGTGGCGAGATGATAGGAAAATCCCCGTTCCTCTTTCGCGACCTCCGCCCCCGCCGCGCGCCACCGCCCCTCGATCGCAGCAAACACATAGCCGCCCGCCCAACCCCAGTGCAGCCCGTTCACGATCGGGTTCAACGGATGCCGCGCCGGCCATTGCCCCGGATCGCCGTGGTTCACCACCGCTGGCAACCCCAGCTCAAACTCCAGTCCGTGGTAGTCGCCGTCCGGCACGTTGCGCAACGTCACCGCCAGGCGACCCGCCTCCGCCTCCAGAAAACCGTATTGCCCGTCGAGCTGCACCGTGCCGCCGTCCGCCCGCACCAGCGCGACCCCGGACATGAGCGCCGCAAAGCGCGTCAACCGCACCGTCTGCCCAGCGGCCCCCGCCAACGCCCCCGACGGCACCCCGACCGGCGCACCCTGCCAGCGCAGCTGCACCTCCAGCCGCAGCTCCGCCGCGCCCAACGGGGCGCACAGCAGAAACAGCCCGAGGACCACGCAGCGCATGGGCGGAAAATAGGGCACCAGGATTAAGCCCATGTGAAACAAACCGCGGGAAATTGTTAAGCTCCCGTTAACGTCTCGGCGATTGCACGCGTGGCGACAGCCCCCCAGAACTCCCGCCCCATGACTCCCGCCGCCCCCGACTCCGGCCGCACGCGCCTGCTGATGATCGACGACGACAAAAAACTCTGCCGGCTCGTCACCACCTACCTCGAGCCGCTCGGTTTCGACGTCACCGCCGTGCACACCGGTCCCGAGGGCGTCGAACGTGCGATCACGCCAGGCCCAACGGCTCCGCACGCGATCATCCTCGACGTCATGCTCCCCGGCCTGGACGGCTTCGAGGTCCTCAAACGCATCCGCCAAAAATCCGCCGTCCCCGTCCTCATGCTCACCGCCCGCGGCGATGAGACCGACCGCATCGTCGGCCTCGAAGTCGGCGCGGATGATTATCTCCCGAAAACGTTTTCCACCCGCGAACTCCTCGCCCGCCTCCGCGCCGTCCTCCGCCGCAGCGCACTCAACGCCACCGTCGCCCCCGGAGCCGAAGCCCCGCCCCAGGAAGTCGTCGTCGGCGAACTCCGCCTCAACCTCGACGCCCGCTCCGCCGTGCTCGGCACCGAGCCGCTCGTGCTCACCCCCGTCGAATTCGATCTGCTCGCGAGCCTCGCGAAAGCCAAGGGCCGCATCAAATCCCGCGAGGCCCTGCTCGATGAGGCGCGCGACCGCAACTACGACGTCTTCGACCGCTCGATCGACGTGCACATTTC
>CAJAYO010000750.1 GCA_903948415.1 uncultured Opitutia bacterium
CCCGGTCGGCCGCCTTCGCCTCCACTTCCACCTTCTCCAGCCGCACAATCTCGGCCGCCGTCAGCGGCTCCGGCGGAACCGGGGGCTTCACCTGCGCGCCGAGCCGGCTGGCAAACGCCAGCCCCAGCAAAATCAGGCGCGCCACCTGCGGCGAAAAAGGAAAAGAGGGGAAAAGCACGGGTTGAGAGGATCCCACCAAATCACCTGCCGCGCGCTCGTCGAGCCTCCGCCGCGCGCCGCCCTCTGCCGCACCCCCGCTCTCAGCCGTTATGCTCAACCGCCCCGCCGCGGCCTGGCGCCCGGCGCACCGCCGCAACCGGCGGCGGCGAGGGCGATCCGCGCACAATCGGCCGCCCGCGACCGAACCACCGGGCAATCTCACGGTCGGTGTTGGGCAACCCTCCACGCTCATGAACAAATTCCTCCTCGTCCTCCCGATCCTCGCTCTCACCTTCGCCGGCTGTGAAAAATCCCCGCCCACGCTCGTCGAAAAAACCGAAACCGCCGTCAAAAACGCCGCCGAAAAAACCAAGGACGCCGCCCTCGACGCCAAGGACGCGGTCGCCGACAAACTGGCCGAGTGGAAGCTCACGCCTTCCGACCTCAAAGCCGACCTCGACAAAGGCGGCCGCATCGTCCGCTCGAAAGCCGCCACCGTGGGCGCGAAGACCGGCGTGATGCTCGACAACGCCAAGGTCGTCACCGTGATCAACGCGAAGCTCGTCGGTGACGCCCAACTCTCCGCCCTCAAGATCAACGTCGATGCCGACCATGGCACCGTCACCCTCAAGGGCACCGTCAAGTCCGCCGACCTGATCGGCCGCGCCGTCGTGCTCGCCCTCGACACCGACGACGTCGTGCAGGTGGTTTCCCTTCTGACCGTCGAAAAACCGTAAGGTCCCTCCGCGACGGCCGTCTTCCAGAGCCCACCGGCAAAAAACAAAACCAACGCGCGCCGCGGGCCCGGCCCCCCGGCGCGTTTTAATTTTTCGGCGTCACCCCGTGGCCGGCCGCGAGGTGCGCCACCGAAATCTTCCCGCCCTCCAGCGCGAAACCGCCGGCAAACGGATTCTCCGCCATGAACAGGGGCGTATCCAGATCCGCAAAATCAAACCCGCCCTGCCCCGCCGCGAAACACGCCGACCCCGTCATCGCGAGGATCGATTCGACATTGCCGCCGATCATCAGCTTCAGCCCGGCCGCCTTCGCGACGGCCACGATGTCGAGCGCCGCCGCGACGCCGCCCTTCATCAGTTTGATGTTGATCGCCCCCGCCGCGCGCTCCGCCACCACGCGCCGCGCATCGTCCGCGCTCGTGACGCTTTCGTCCGCAGCCACGAGCCAACCGCTCTCCTCGCCCAAGGCCCGCGCCCCGGCCAAATCGTCCTTCGCCAGCCACTGCTCCAGCAACGCCGGCACGATGCCCCTCGCCTTCAACCCGCGCACCAATTCGCCCGCCGCCGCCCGCGACACCCCCGCGTTGCCGTCGAGAATCAACGGTGAGTCCGGCGCGACGTCGTGGATCGCCAACAGCCGCGCCAGATCGTGCGCCGGCCCGGCTTGGCCCCCGACCTTGACCTTGATCATGCGGATGCCCCGCGCGCGGATGTCCCGCGCCGCCTCCGCCGCCTCGTCGGCCGTACCCGTCGTCACCGTCATGTCGGTCTCGAGCTCCGTGCCCGCGCCGCCGAAGAACTTCACCAGCGGTTCGCCGCGCTGTTTCGTGAGCGCATCGAGCAGCGCCAGCTCAAACGCACACTGCGCCGAGCCGCACCACGCGCCACCGCGCCCGCGAAAATCCGCCGCCGCCCGCCGCCAGTCTCCGCCCGCGTGCCCCGCGAGCCAGTGCTGCGCACCCCGCAGCACCCCGAGCGCCTGCGCCTGCGTCTCCCCGTTGTAGGCCGGCAACGGCGCCGCCTCGCCGTAGCCCACGGTGCCGTCGGCGAGCTCGAGCGTGACGAGCACGTTGTTCGCCGCCGCCTGCGCCCCCCCGGAAATCCCGAACGGCTCGAACAGCGGAATGTCGAGCGGGGCAACATGGAGGGCGCGGATGTCGGTGGGATTTGAAGCCATGGTCAGGAAGTTTGCCGGTAACGCAGCAGGGCCCGCGGCGCGACGCCGTGCACCGCCTTGAACGCCCGCGAAAAATGATACGGGTCCGCGAAGCCCACGCGCTGCGCGACCTCTTTTACCAGCCCGCCGTGCTCGACGAGAAATTCGGCGGCGATGTTCATTTTTCGGCGCAGCAAATATTGATACGGACTCGTCCCCTGATAGCGGCGGAACCACCGGCACACGCTCGACGCCTCCACCCCGGCCGCCTGGGCGATCTCCGCCAGCGTCACGAGTCGCTCCGCCCGGGCGTCGATCAGCGCCTTGCAGCGGAGGAACGCCTCGCGCGCGGGTTCGCTGTCGTGCGGCGCGAGCGACGACGTATCCTCGATCTTGAGCAACAACAACTCGAACAGCGCCGCGCCGATCCGCCGCGCCAGCGCCCCCGACCGCTGCCCCTCGCGCACGAGGTCCTCCAGTACGCCGGTCACTTCCGCATGCGCCGCCAGCTGCCGCACGCGACCCGGCGCGACCCCGCACCGCTGGAGCCGCTTCGTCACGTCCGGGCCCGCCACCGAGAGAAAATATTTCACCATCGGATCGCGCGGATCGGCCCGAATTTCGCAGCGCGTCGTCGGCGCGTAAGCGTAGACCAGGCCCGGACCGAGCGCGTGTTGCGTGTTGTCCAGCTTCACCGTGCCGCGGCCCGACACCACATACTCCAGCACGTAGAAGGGAAACCGCGCCCGCACCACCGCGTAGTCGGGGTTGCAGTGCTCGCGTCCGCCCATGACGAGCGTGAGCGGATCCGCGCGGCGCGGCGCCAGGTTCAGAAAAAAATAGCGGGCCGCCGTCACCTGTTTCGACAACAGGTTGGTGGGGTCGGGTCGGCCAAGATTCTCCATGCGAATGCCACATCTATCCATTCCCGGCGCCTCAGATCGAGTGCATTCTACTCGGCCCTTGTCGGACAAGATTCTCTAGCCACGTTTTCATCCGCTCCTCCCCCTTTCCCATGCCCAAACTCAAAACCATTTTGCTCGTCGCCAACGGCGACCTCCGCCAATCCGCCAACGAAGTCTGCTGGCCCGCCCAACACGCGATGGAGCAGACCCTCGCCGCCGCCGTCGCGAAACTCGGCTACCGACTCGTCCGCGCCCATCCCTACAAGGCCGCGCAAAAACACGGTTTCATCAGCTCCCAAAAAGAAGGCATGGCGGTCTTCGCCGACCTCGACCCCAAGACCCCGCTCATCGTCGCCGAGGCCGTCTGGCAGTATTCCCACCACCTCCTCCACGGTCTTATCTCGCACCAGGCCCCGATTCTCACTGTCGCCAACTGGTCCGGCACCTGGCCCGGCCTCGTCGGCATGCTCAATCTCAACGGCTCGCTCACCAAGGCCGGCGTCAAATACTCCACCCTCTGGAGCGACGATTTCACCGACGCGTATTTCCTCACCGGCCTGAAGTCCTGGCTCTCCACCGGCGTCGCCACGCACCAGACGACGCACGTGAAAGCGCTCGCCCAGGCCGCCGTCCCGCCGAAGGCCCGCGCCATCGCCAAAAAAATCGCCGCCGATCTCCGCCGCCGGAAATCCATCATGGGCATCTTCGACGAGGGCTGCATGGGCATGTACAACGCCATCATCCCCGACGAACTCCTGTTCCAGACCGGCGTCTACAAGGAGCGCCTCTCCCAGTCCGCCCTCTACTACGGCGCCACCCAGGTCCCCGACGCCGAAGCGAACGCCGTCTACCAATGGCTCCGGAAAAAGGGCATGAAGTTCCATCTCGGCACCGACGAAGCCACCGAGCTCACCGAGGCGCAGGTCCTCTGGCAGTGCAAAACCTACGTCGCCGCCCTCCGCATCGCCGATGAGTTCGGCTGCGAGTCCATCGGCATCCAATACCAGCCGGGCCTCAAGGATCTCCTCCCCGCCCGCGATCTCGTCGAAGGCATCCTCAACACCCGCGACCGCCCGCCCGTCAAGAACTCCG
>CAJAYO010000751.1 GCA_903948415.1 uncultured Opitutia bacterium
CCCCAAGTGACCTGCGCGAAAAACTTCTTGTCGGAAAACTTCGTCGTGCCGGCAGAGAGGATCGGGCCGCCGAGGCTAGTGTCTTTGCGGGAAACCTCGATCGGCCAGCGGGCGCCGTCGAGCTGGTCGTTCACCAAGCGCCCCCGCCAGATCAGGCTGAAATAATTGTCCCACGCCTAGCCCGATTATTTCATACGTGAACTGATCATGCGCGTTTTCTTTGCGGGGAACGCAAAAGGGAAACCGCCGCGGCCTGATTTTCCAGGAGGCGGAGGCCCGATGGGTTGCCCGGGGCAAGAAACGGCGTTTTTCGGCGGTAGGTGTCAACGCTCCGCCGTTCGGCGGGAGCGGCGCGCCGTTTTTTGGTCAGGGGGCCTCGCCGCTATCCGTCGGCCGGCGTGCGCTGCATGAGCCGAGCGTGGCAGAGCCGAAACAGTTCCGGCCACGGGTAGGCGCTGCTGAGCTGAAGATAGACCCGCCGGACGCTGACGGTCACCCGCGCGGCCACTTTCAATAGCTTCAAGCGGAGGGTGCCCACGGTGGCCCGCGCGAGGGCGGTGCCGTGACAGCCCCACGCGCGCAACCGCTCCATCAGCAGATACGCGACGCTCGCCAGCCACAGGCGCAGTTGGTTGCTCGCCAGAAAATGCGTGCTCAATTTGTCGGCCTCCAGATCGAGGACCTGCTGCTTGAGGACGTTCTCCATCTCGCCGCGCGCGCAATAGAACTCTTCATACAGCCGCGCCGGGGTGAAGCGCGCCCGGTCCGCGTCGCCCGCGAAGCCTTCGGCCGGCAGGTTGGTGACGATGAAGCGCGGATTGTCTCCGGCGGTCATGACCTCGGCCTTGCCCACCACCCGCCGCGCCTGGCTCCAGCTCTTCTGGGTTTGATAGTCGAACGCGGCGAACTCGCGCACGCTCGGCGCGCCGCAGAGGCAGCGCCGCATCCGGGCCCGGACCAAGGCCGGCGTCAGTTTGCAGATCAACACGGAGTTTTTCGACAGCCCCAGGCAGTAGCAAACCCCCGGCTGTGCTTCGCACCAGGCCATGATTTCCTCCGTGCAAAATCCGCAGTCGCCGCGCACGACGATCCGCGCCTTCCGGCACCGTTGCCGTAGCGTGGCCACGACCTGGGTCAGCGCGGACACGACACCGTCGGCGCCGCCTTTGTCGCTGGTGCGCAGCTGCGCCCAAAGCACGACGTCCCCGACCACCAGATACAACGGCAGATAACAATAGTCGCCGTAGTAATCGTTATAGTGCCGGCCTTCCTGCATGCCGTGGACAAGATGCCCCATGCTGTCCAAGTCGAGCACCACCTCTTTCGCGTGTTTGGGCAGGCAACGCACACCCAGGGTCAACAGGCAGGCCGCCACCTTCGCGGGATCGTGCGGCAGCTTGTGACACCGCGTCGCCTTGTTGTTGGACAGTTCCAGCCGGTTCAGGGTCGCGGCCCCGGCCAGCGGGCGACCCCGATCTGCCGGATCCATCCGGTCCAGACCCAGCGGGTCGGGCTTGTCGCACGCGGTGGCCAACACCGGATCGCGGCGCAATTGATCGTGGTCGTTGAGATCTTCGTAGCCCAGCGCCAAACCGTGGATCCGCTGCGCCAGCAATTGCGGCAGCGTGTGCTCGACGAAGCGCGGATCGCGCCGGTCGCTGAAACACTCGGCGAGGCTGCGCGTCACACCCAGCCCGGCATCGACCTGCCGCAGCAACAGCGCCCCGCCGTCGCTGGAGAGCGCGCCCCCGGAAAAATCGACCCCGACTTTTCGTCGACCAAGGTCTTGAAACTGGAACGAGCCCTGCTGACAGTCTGTCGAAGGCCGGGTGTCGGAAGCTGAATTGGTTGAATGTTTCACACCAACAACTTAAGCAGCTTTAACGCCCGGCCTTCGCTTAACTGTGAATTTTCCGGGCTAGCAGTTTGTCGGGCTTAGCGATTTCGGAATCCGGGGTCGGGTAGAAAATGGCGCCGAGAAAAGGAGATCGGAGAGGATTTCTGTAGCGTTGGGGCGAAAGGCGGGCGTTGAGCGGTGGCGTCGGGCGGTTTCAGGCCGCGCGGAGGGCAGCGCCGAGGCGGTGGAGGCGCTGGCAGTTGTAGGCG
>CAJAYO010000752.1 GCA_903948415.1 uncultured Opitutia bacterium
ATGAACACGCGTTTCTCGCGGAGAATATAGGAGACCTCGCTCTCGGGATCCAAAATGTTGCCGAACTTGCGCGCGCCGACGGGGCAGACCTCCAGGCAGGCCGGGTAGCGGCCGACGCGGGTGCGCTGGATACAGAAGTGACATTTTTCCATCACGCCCATTTTGCGCGGCCGGTTGCCGAGGTAGGCCATGTCGGGGTTGATTTTGTCCTTCGGGATTTCGGGTTTCGCGAAATTGAAGCGGCGGGCAAAATAGGGGCAGGCGGCCTCGCAGTAGCGGCACCCGATGCACCAGTCGTAGTCGATCACCGTGATGCCGTCGCTCTCCTGCCAGGTGGCGTTGACGGGGCAGACTTTGACGCAGGGCGGATTTCTGCACTGCTGGCATTGCACCGGCATGTAGAAAAAGCCCTTTTCGGGCACGGACTCGGGTGCGTAGTGGTGGTCGGCCTTCTCCAGATCGAGCGAACCGTGCGGCAGCTTGAGCACGCGGATGTATTGGATTTCCGGATTGCGCGACTGGTTGTTCTCGGCGACGCAGGCGTGGACGCATTTGCGGCAACCGATGCAGCGCGTGAGATTCAGGCAGTAAACAAATTCGACGCCGTCCATCGGCTTGAGGTCGCGGACGTGCGGGCGGATGCCGTATTGGCGGTGCACGTCGCTCTCGATCCGTTGGATGACCCGGGTCATGTCGTCCGGCGAGAGTTCCTTGTAGTATTTCTGGAGGAACTGGTCGGTCGAGGTGAAGTCGCTCAGCTCCCGCAGCGGGGCGAGGCTTGCGGCGAGGGCGGTGAGACCGCCGAAGGCCGCCGTGCCGCGGAGGAAGCTGCGGCGGGACATCGCCCGATCGGATGTCTTGTCGAGGAGGGGAGAGGGAAGGGACATGTCAGGGGGCCGGGTGCGGGTGGGCCGGGGCGGCGGCGACCGCGTGCAGCGGATGCGGGCCGGGGGCGGGTGGGCGCGTGGGGATGTGGGGCGCGTGCGGGTCGTGGCAGTTCGCGCAGCTGAGCCGCTGGGCCTCACCCTTGGAGCGATCCCAAAAGCCGCCCGTGCGGCCGTGGGCGCCCGCTTCCCAGTCGCGGTAGGTCGGGCCGTGGCAGCTGCCGCACAGCGGCGGAATGTTGTCGAATTTCAGCTCGCGCCCGTCGCGCACCTGGAAGGTGACGAGATTTTGCTCGTTGTGGCAGTTGTAGCAGAGGTCGTTGCGGTCATGGGAACCGTGGCCCATCACGATGTTTTTGTGCTCCTTCGGGATGATGATCTTGTGGTTCGCGTCGAACCGGATGGGCGGTGGCTTGTTCTTTTCGTGGCAGCTGTAGCAGTCGTAGTCCGAGAGATCCTCTTTGGCTTTGACGAGGTCGGTGTAGGTCTGGCGCCACGGGGTCGTCTCGAGGAACTTCGCGTCGACGGGCGCGATGGCCTGCCGCGGCGCCGCCTGGCTCCGGCTATTGCCGAGGAACAGTGCACTCATCCCCAGAAACGCGACCGTCAGGCCGGCGAGCCAGAGGTTGGTCCGGCGGTCGGAACTTTCACCGGGGGGAGGAGCAGGGTGGTCCACGGCGGAGTTTCTCGGGGCAAGGGCCGGTCGGGTAGCTTACTTTTTGAAGGCGCGCAGGTAGGGCACGAGGGCCTTCATCTCGGCGTCCGACAAACCCTCGACCGCTTTCATGGTGGTCTTGCCCTTGTCGTCGATGAGGCCGGACTTCATGGCCTTGAAGGCCTGCTCGTCGGTGAACTTGGCCTGCACCTTGGGGTCCGTGAGATCGGCGATGCCGAGCTTCTTGCCCATCTTGGTGCCGCCCTTGCCGTCTTCGCCGTGGCATTTGGCGCAGTGCTCTTTCCAGTGGGCGTCGGCGTCGGCGCCGTAGGTCGAGAGCGCGGCTCCGGTGAGAATCAGGGCGAGGAGGCGTTGGGTCGTGGTCATGGGAGGAGTTGGGCAGGAACGGGTGAATCGTCGGGGGGCAGGGGTGAACCGAATCGCTGGCGGGACTATCGGCCGGGAGGCGATTTTCCGCTCGGCGCATTTTGGCGAGCTTGCCGCATTTTTTGTTCGAATCCGGCCGATGTGCGGAAATTGCGCGAGCGCGGCGGCGCCGGGAGTTTTCGGGAAACAAACGCCGAAAGGCCAAATCGTGCGCAGGACCCGGCAAGGTCGGCGTAGCTCGTTGGCCGGACCGGCGGCTTTTTCGGGCGATTAACCGGAGGAGGCTCCCCCCGCCCGACCGCGCGGTCGTCAAGCAGGATCCTGCCACGATCACCCGACCACGCGGGATCCCGACCACGCTTCACTTCACCGGCACCGCCATCAGGCGCCCGGGCTTGATCGGCGGAATCTCCGGCCACCCGTCCCGGCGGCCACCAACGCGGCCGACAGCCACCGCGCCCGGCCAAAGGCCGATAACCACTACGGCCCGTTCGGGGCGTTGACCGGCGTGGCAGGCGACCA
>CAJAYO010000753.1 GCA_903948415.1 uncultured Opitutia bacterium
ACGGATTATCTGCCGGGTATTCGCCTGCCGGCGACGCTCACCGTGAGTGCGGATCTGGCGGCGGTGCTGGCGGACGCCGACGTCGTGGTGTTGGCGTGTCCGACGCAGGCCCTCCGGCAGACGTGCGCCCGGGTGCGCGCGGCGTTGCCGGCGGAGCAGCGGGTGAAAATCGTGGTGAGCCTCGCGAAGGGGCTCGAACTCGGGACCCATCTGCGGCCGTCGGAAGTGATCGCGGAGGCGCTGCCGGGGCTGCCGGTGGGATCGTTGACGGGGCCGACGAACGCGGCGGAAGTGGCGCGTGGTCTCCCGGCCGCGATGGTGCTGGCGGCCGCCGGGGCGTTGCCGGCGGTGGGCGCATTGCAGGCGGCGATCAGCGGGCCGACGCTGCGGGTCTATACGAGCGGCGATTTGGCGGGGGTGGAGTATGGCGGGTGCCTGAAAAATATTTATGCGATCGCGGCCGGTTGCGCGGCGGGGCTCGGGCTCGGTGACAATGCCAAGGCGGCGCTGTTGACGCGGGCGCTGGCCGAGATGGTGCGGGTGGGCACGGCGTTGGGCGCGAAGGCGGAAACGTTTTACGGACTCAGCGGCTTCGGCGACCTCGTTGCGACCTGTCACGGCGGGTGGAGTCGCAACCGCGAATTTGGCGTCAAGCTCGGGGAGGGTGCGACGGTCGCGTCGCTGTTGGACCACCGGAAGACCGTGGTCGAAGGGCACAAGACGACGGAGTCGTTTGCGGAATTGTGTGCGGCGAAAGGGATCGATGCGCCGATCCTCGGCGAGGTGCACGCGATTCTGTTCGGCGGCAAACAACCCGCGGCGGCGCTGGCGGCGTTGATGTCGCGCGGACTCAAACGGGAGTAGGCGGCGCGGGGCGCGGACGTGGAGCCATGGAGCCGACGCTGACGTTTCCCGACGTGGAAAAACTGGGGCGTGGCCCGGAGACGGTGGCGTGGACGGCTGCGGCGGCGTTGACGGTGGCGAATCTGCGCGAAGCGTATCGGCGGGGAATTTTTCCGTGGCCGGGGCGGCCGAGGGATCCGATCCCCTGGTGCTGTCCGCGGCGCCGGGCGGTGCTCAAATTTAGCGAGCTCACGCCGGGTCGGACGCTGGAAAAGACGGCGCGGAAGCCGGGCTGGAGTTATTCGATCGACCGGGCGTTTCCGGAGGTGATCGCGGCGTGCGCGGCGGCCCCGCGGCCGGGGCAGGAGGGGACGTGGATCAGTCCGGCGGTGGTGAACGCTTACACGGCGCTGCACCGGGCCGGCTGGGCGCACAGCGTCGAAGTGTGGCGCGACGGCGAGCTGGTCGGCGGACTCTACGGCGTCGATGCGGGCGGGTTTTTCGGCGGCGAGAGCATGTTTCACCGGGTCGACAACGCGTCGAAGCTCGCGGTGGCTTTTCTTGCGCGGCATCTGGGCGAGCGCGGGCAGACGTGGATGGACATCCAGCAACTCACGCCGCACCTGGAACGCCTCGGGGCCCGCGAAGTGACGCGGGCGACGTTCCTCGCCCAGCTCGCGGAGGAATTGGCGAGTGGGCGAAAACTGTTTCCGGCGGAGCCGTCCGAGTGAGCGAAGCTCAGTGGCCGGCGCCGGCCTGTTGCTCCTGGATATACTCCTGCTTGAGGCCGAGTTTCTCGGGGGCGTGGAGGACGAGCATCTTCATGCGGATGTCGGCGGGGACCTGGGCGGAGGTCGCCTTGGAGACGACCACCATCAGGGTGATGGCGAGCGGGACGGTCCAGATCGCGGGCTGTTCGCAGAGGATGCGCAGCAGGGGGTGCTGGGCCCAGAAGCCGTTGAGCGGGGCGAAGCCGGCGAAGACTTTGCCCATCGGGCCCTTGTCGAGGGCGAGCGTCCCGAGGTTCGTGAGCGCGGCGGCGCCGAGGGCACAGAGACCGCCGGTGAGCATGCCGGCGGCGGCGCCCTTCATCGTCATCCCGCGCCACCACACGCTCATGAAGAGCAGGGGGAAATAACTCGCGGCGGCGATGGCGAAGGCCTGGCCGACCATGAAGTTGATTTCGAGCGGCTCGACGAAACAGCCGAGGGTGACGGCGACGCCGCCGATCAGCACGGCCGCGACTTTGAAGGCAGCCATGCGTTCGGCGGGGCGCGACTGAGGGCGCAGCATCCGGCCGTAGACGTCGTGGGCGAGCGCGCCCGTCATCGAGACGAGGAGGCCGCTGAAGGTGCTCATGAAGGCGGCGAACGCGCCGGCGCAGGTGATGCCGCTGAGGATGGAGCCGACGACGCCATATTTCGCGCCGATGAGGGTGGGCAGTTCGAGGACGATCTTGTCCGTGCCCTTGGCGCCGACGCCGCTGTAGAGTTCGGGCAGAAGATTGCGGCCGATCACGCCGAAGACGGGCGGGAAGACATAGAAGACGCCGATGAGAATCATCACCCACATCGTAGTCTTCTTGGCGGCGACGCCATCGGGGTTGGTGTAGAAGCGGACGAGGATGTGCGGGAGTCCGGCGGTGCCGCAGACGAGCGCGATGATGAGCGAGTAGGTGTAGAGGAGCGAGTAGGGCTTCTGGTGTTCGGCGAGGAAGTCGGCGCGCTGTTCGGCCGGGAGCGCGTTGGCGGCGGCGGTGACGGCCTTGGTCGTGAGCGGGCCGAACGGAGCGATCCACGCGGTGTCCTTCGGGGCCTTTTCGACGAGCGGTTTGCGTTCGATGGAGGAGACGGCCGGGACGGTTTCGCCGGGGGCGAGGTTGGCGCCGATCTGGGTGTTGTAGAATCCGACGACGGCCATGAGCACGAAGATGGGCACGGAGATCGCGAACAGCTTGATCCAATACTGCACGGCCTGCACGAGGGTGATGCCCTTCATGCCGCCGAGGGCGACGTTGAGGGTGATGACCGCGCCCACGACGACGACGCCGACCCAGTAGGGGAGGCCGGGGAAGATGTAGGCGAGCGTGACGCCGGCGCCCTTCATCTGCGGCATCGTGTAGAAGAAGCCGATGAAGAGGACGAAGCAGACGGCGATTTTGCGGAAGAGCGGGGAGTCGAACCGGCCCTCGGCGAAATCAGGAATGGTGTAGGCGCCGAAGCGGCGCAGCGGCCCCGCGATGAAGAGCAGCAAGAAGAGGTAGCCGCAGGCGTAACAGACCGGATACCACAGGGCGTCGTAGCCCGACGACATCACCATGCCGGCGACCCCCATGAAGGAGGCGGCGGAGAGGTATTCGCCGGAGATGGCGGAGGCGTTCCAGCCGACGGAGACGGAGCGGCCGGCGACAAAGAAGTCGCTGGCGGTCTTGGAGGTTTTGGCGGAGCGGAAACCCATCCAGAGGGTGACCGCGACGGTGAGGAAGGAGAAGCCGAAGATCCAAGGATCGACGCCGCCGAGGAGAGCGAGGGGGGTGGTCATGGCTTAGCGGCGGACGTCTTTGACTTCGTCTTCCTCGAGGCGCAGGGAGCGCTTGATGAAGATGTAGGAGATGATCCAGACGAACGGGAAGAAGAGGACGCCCAAAATCAGCCAGCTAAGGGTGAAACCGGCGACGCGCGTCGCCATCAAGGCGGGCGCGAAATAGTTCAGCAGCGGCATACCGAGCAGCGCGACGAGGAAGGTCGCGGCGCAGGCGATGGAGAGACTGAGCTGTCGGCGCATCAATGAGCGGAGAAACGACTCACTGTGCACGACATCGTCGTGGGCGGGGGTGGGGGAGGACATGCGAGGCGGGAGATTGGCGGTCGGGTCGCGCGGTGCAAGCCCGGCGGCGGGAGGATGCAGGCGGTCGAGCGGCGACGTTGTTGCGAGTCCGTCACGACACCGCTGCGGTTTTGTCACACAGCGGGTGCATATTCTCCGGTTTTTTCCATGTTCAAATCTGCTTCCGCCTGCCTCCGCATTGTGCGGTTTCCTGTTCTTTTCGGCCTTGGTCTGTTGATGGCCGGCCATGCCGCCTGCGCTGCGACTCTGACGGGTCGGATCCGCGACAAGGATTCCAACAGCTACCTGTTGGGCGCGACAGTCACGCTCCGGGAGTCGGACCGGACGGCGGCCAGCGGCTCGGGTGGCGACTTTGCGCTGACCAATGTTCCTCCCGGCACCTACACGTTAGTCGTGGCCTATCTCGGTTACCGTGAATTTTCGCAGCAAGTCGTCGTGCGCGAGGGTGCCGCGGATACGCTCGACATCGCGCTCGCGTCCGATGCCGTGCAACTCGGTAAATTTGTGGTCGAAGGCACGCGCGAAGGCCAGGCACGCGCCCTCCAGCAAAAGCGGGCCGCAGCGAACGTCATGGACGTCGTCTCCTCCGACGCGCTCGGAAAATTTCCGGATGGCAACGCCGCCGAGGCGCTCCGCCGGGTGCCGGGCATTTCCGTGGAGACCGATCAGGACGAGGGCCGCTACGTGGTGCTGCGGGGCATCAACTCCGCGCTGAACACCGTTACGCTCAACAACCAGCTCATCGGCACGCCCTCGGAGCAGGGCAATCGCGGCATTGCCCTCGATTCCGTGCCCGCCGATCTCGTCGCACGGCTCGAAGTGGTGAAGGCCGTGACGCCGGATATGGATGCCAACGCCGTCGGCGGTTCGATCAATATCGTCACGCAGAGCGCCTTCGACCGCTCCGGCCTGTTTCTCTTCGGCAGCGCCGGTGGTTTTCACGACACCTTTAGTGGCCGCACCTCGCCCAACGGCAGCATCACCCTCGGTTCGGTGTTGGGTGCCGACCAACAATGGGGCGTGGTCGCCGGGTTCAGTTATTCGCTGAAGGAGGTCAGTTCGCAGACCGTGAACACCCGCTCATGGTCGCAGGTGAACGGCTTTTGGCTGCCGCTCACCGAGCAGGCTTACGATTACGACATCGAACGCGAACGTCTGGGCGCCAACGTCGCGCTCCAGTTCCGTCCCTCGGCCGGCCACGAGCTCGCGCTGCGGCTCAATCACAATGAATTCAGCGACACCGAGGCGCGCCAGAGCGTGCTCTACGAACACCGCCTCGGCACGCTCACGAACCAAACCGCGACGAGCGGCGCCAACAGTCAGGGCCGTGCGAGCCGTCAATATCGCGACTACAGCCAGACCGGCACGATCGACGCCTTGTCGCTGAGCGGTCAGCACCGGCTCGGCACCGACACCACGCTCTCGTGGCAGGCCGGCACCAGCCACGGCGAACGCGATGTGCCCACGCGCGTCGATTGGGAGTATCGCTCCGCCGCCGGGGCGTTTCCCAGCACCTACGATCTCTCCGGTGACGTGCTGGTCATCAAGCCCAACACCGATGCCTTCTACCATGCCGCCAACTATCCGTTTCGCCGCGTGCGCTTCCGCTCCGACGTGGAGGAAGAGGACGTCAATTCAGCGCAGGCCGATCTACAGCGCGACCTTCGGCTCGGTTCGTTGAACGGCACGTGGAAGGCCGGCGCGAAGTTCGTGGCCCGCGAAAAACAGGACGACCGCACGAACAAAAATTACAACCTCGCCGCCGGCGCCGCGAATGCCTTCACGCTCGCCGCCTCGAATCTCGCTGACGCCGAGCCGGCCAACTATTTCGACGGTCTTTTCCGCTACGGCCCCACGCTGAACCTCGAAGGCAACAAGGCCTACTTCGCCGCCAACCCGAATCGCTTCACGCTCGATCCGATCTCGACGCTCAGCGATTCGCTGTCCGGCGACTTCGACGCCAAGGAAGACGTGGCTGCCGGCTACGCGATGGCGACCCTCGCGTTGAACAGGACCACCACGCTGCTCGCCGGTTTGCGGTACGAACGCACCGAAACGACCTACGGCGCCAACGAACTCAGCACCACCGGCGGCACCTTCGCCGGCGTCTTCAAACGCGTCACCGGCGGCCGCAGCTATACGAATCTTTTGCCCGGGCTCCATTTTACGTCCCGTCCCGGCGATCGCCTCGTCGTGCGTGCGGCGTGGACGAACACGCTGAGTCGTCCAAACTATGCCGATCTCGCGCCGCGCCGCGCCTTCGACGCCATCGAGACGGCGGTCGGCAGCGGCGTTTACACGGGCAGCCTCAACACGGGCAACCCGAACCTGAAACCGTATGAGTCGATGAACTTCGATGGGTCGGTCGAATACTACCTGAAGAACGCCGGCATTTTGTCGCTCGGCGTGTTTCACAAGGAAATCGACCATCCCGTCTTCAACCGCAGCACGCTGCAGACGAACGTCACGGTGGACGGCCGCCTTTACAGCACGCTCACTACCTCGTCGTTCGACAACGCGCAGAGCGGCAGGATCACGGGGCTCGAACTCAACTATCAGCAGTTCTTCAAGTTTCTGCCCGCACCGCTCGACGGCTTCGGTTTCAATGTAAACTACACGTTGACCGATTCCTCGGTTTCGCTGTTCACCCGCACGGATTCGCTCCCGTTCTTCAAGCAGTCGGACCGCATCGCCAACCTGGCGCTCTTTTATGAAAAATACGGCTTCGAGGCGCGACTCGCGCTCTCCTACAGCGGCGATTATCTGGACGCGGTCGGCGCCAACCGTGACACCGATATTTACGTCCGCGGGCGCGGACCCATCGACGCGAAGCTGAGCTACCGTGTGAACCGCCATTTCAAGCTCTTCGGCGAATTCCTCAATCTCTCCGAAGAGCCGCTCCGCGAATTCACAGGGGAGCGCCGCCGGGAGAACGATTTCGAGATCTACCGCTGGAAGGCGAAATTTGGCGTAAACTTTAATCTCTGATTCCTATGTCGTCCCAACCGTCCCTGTTCCCCCTCGCGTCCGGCGATCAGCTTTCGCGTCGGTCATTTCTCGCCGGCAGCGCATCCTTCGCCGCCGCGGCGATCCTCTCGACGCGGGCCCGCGGGGCGGTGTCGGCGTCGCCCACGTTTGCCTCGTATCCGTTTTCCCTGGGCGTCGCGTCCGGAGATCCGCTGCCCGAGGGCGTCGTGCTTTGGACGCGGCTCGCGCCGCGCCCGCTCGAGCCCGGCGGCGGGATGACGTCCGGGCCGGTCGAGGTGGCCTGGCAGCTCGCGGACGACGAGGCCATGACGCGGATCGTAAAGTCAGGCAAGGTGACGGCGAATGCGGCTTGGGGCCATTCGGTCCATGTCGAGGTCGCCGGTCTGCGGCCCGACCGCTGGTATTGGTATCGTTTCTCCGCAGGCGCAGCGACCAGTCCCATCGGCCGCACGCGCACGATGCCGGCGCCGGGGACGTCGCCCGAGCGGCTGCGCTTCGCCTTCGCGTCATGCCAGAAATACGAGATGGGCTACTACACGGCTTACGAACACATGGCGCGTGAGGACCTCGATCTCGTCGTCCATCTCGGCGACTACATTTACGAGAAGGGCGACGGTCACGGCGCGGTGCGGGCTCATGGCACGCCGGAGATTTTTTCCATCGACGACTACCGGGCGCGCTACGCGGTCTATAAATCCGATCCGGCGCTCCAGGCGGCGCACGCCATGGCGCCTTGGATCGTGACGTGGGACGACCACGAAGTGAGCAACAACTACGCGGGTGCGATTCCCGAGTATCCGGAAAAATATGCGACGGCCGATTTTCTGCGGCGACGGGCGGCTGGTTACCAGGCTTACTTCGAGCACATGCCGCTCCGGCGCACGGCGCTGCCGACCGGGCCCGACATGCTGCTCTACCGGCGGCTCGCGTTTGGCCGGTTGGCGAATTTTCACGTGCTCGACACGCGCCAGTACCGCACCGACCAGCCGCAGGGCGACGGGGTGCAGCCCGCCAGCCCGGTCCTGCTCGATCCCCGCGGCACTATTTTGGGTGACCGCCAGCGGGAGTGGCTCTTCGACGGTCTCACGCGTTCGGCCGCCGGTTGGAATGTGCTCGCGCAACAAGTGCCGGTCGCGCGCGTGGACCGAGCGCCGGGGCCGGACGTGGCCATCAGTATGGACAAGTGGTCCGGCTACGAATTCGAGCGGCGCCGTCTGCTGGCGTATTTGCGCGACCAGCAGATCGCGAATCCGGTCGTGATCACCGGCGACGTGCATGCCAACTGGGCGAACGAGATCCCGGCGGATCCCGACCGCGCCGATGCGCCGAGCGTGGCGACCGAGTTTGTCGGCACTTCGATCACCTCGAATGGCGACGGGCGCGAGAAGCCGGCGTATCTGGATTCGCTGCTGGCGGAAAATCCCGGTGTGAAGTTTCACAACGAAGAACGCGGTTACGTGCGTTGCGAGGTGACGCCGACGAGTTGGCGGACGGATTTTCGCACGGTGCCGTTTGTCACGCGCCGGGGTGCGGCGCTCACGACGCGGGCGACCTTCGTGGTCGAGGCTGGCCGCGCGCACCTGAACCGGGCATGAGTGCTGCGCCATGAAATTTATTCTGCTGTTTTCGTTGCTTGCGGCGATGGGGTTGGCCGGCGAGCCCGCGATCTCGCCGCCGATCGGGCAGCTCACGACGCCGGGCTGGGGTTACGAGGAACTGCGGCGGTTCAAGGCACCGGAGGCGGGGCAAGGGGTGGCCGTGGACCGCGAGTTTTTCTACGCGATCAACAACCACACGATCGGCAAGTATCGCAAGGCGACCGGCGAGCGGGTCGCGGGCTGGGAAGGCGGCGCGGGCGGCGAGATCATCCACCTCAACGCGGGTTTCGTGCGCGAAGGGCGGATCTATGGCGTGCACTCGAATTATCCCGGCGTGCCGATGTTGAGCTCGTTGGAATTCTTCGACCCGGCGACGCTGCAGCCGGTGGGTTCGCACAGTTTCGGGCGCATGGATGGTTCGTTCACGTGGCTGGACCGGGCGCCCGCCACCGCGACCGGAGCGGCGGCGGGGCGCTGGATCGCGTGTTTTGTGCACTATGGGAATCGCGCGGCGGAGCCGAACCGGGACGCCGCGTGGACGCAGATCATTGCGATGGATGACGACTGGCGCCGGACAGCGGGATGGGCCTTGCCGGCGGAGCTGATCGCGCGCTTTGGCGGGCGCGGCTATAGCGCGTCGGGCGGGGCGTTCGGGCCGGGCGGGTTTCTCTACCTCACGGGCCATGACAACACGGAGTTGTATGTCGTGACGTGGCCGCAGGCGGGTTCGGTGATGAAGTGGATCGCAACGGTGCCGTTTTCATCGGAAGGACAGGCGTTTTGTTGGGATGCGCACGAGGACGGGGTGCTGTATTCGATCTTGAAGCGGACCAAGGAAGTCATCGTGGGACGCGTGACGCGGCCGTAGGGCGGAAATCCGCCCCACCGAAGGGGCGATTCACACCGGCAAAAGGCGGGTTCGTCCCATGGGGGTTGGCCGAGGGGCGGATTGGGGGCTTGGTCGCGGCGTGAATCCTCCCCGTTCCTCCTTCCGCCGTGCAGCCCCCGAAATGTCCGCTGACGCCGAGGCGTTGGCGACTCAAGAGCGAGCGGAGTTGCTCGAGATCGTTGTGCGGGCGCAGCGAAGCGAGATGGCGGCGCAGTCGGAGTTGGTGCGGCGCTACACGGTGCGCCTCTCGGCGTTTGTGCGGCCGATTTTGTTTCAACCGAGCGCGGTGGAGGACGTGGTCCAGATGGTGTTCATCAAGATGGTGCGGCGGCTGACGCTGCTGCGGGACCCGGCGGTGTTCGAGTCGTGGCTGTTCCGGTTGGCGCGCAACACGGCGGTGGATTTTCTGCGGCGGCGGCGGTGCCGGCCCACGATGGTGTCCGACGAGCAGACGTTCGAACAGGCGCCGGACACGAGCAGCGAGCGGCCGGTGGCGGAGATCATGGAGGCGTTGCACGTCGCGCTGACGCGCCTGAGTCCGAAGGACCGCACGCTTGTGACGATGATCGTCGAGGGGAACAGCTACCAAACTGTGGCGGCCCGCGAAGGGCTGACGGTGGGCGCGGTGAAAGTCCGGCTGAACCGGGTGCGGCCGTTTTTGCGGCTGAGTGTGGGCGAGGCGGTCGGGGTGCGCGTGGGCGCGCCGGCGGCCGGCAAATGGCGGCAGCCCGCGCGGGCGCGGCTGGCGGCGTAGCGCGTGTTGGGTCCGGAAAAATCCAAAAGGAACGTTCAACCCAGTCGGGCCATGAAAACTTCGAAAAATCTCGTGCTGGCAGCGTTGGCCGTGTTCGCGACGACCGCCTCGGTCGTGGCGTGGAAATTTTATTGGAAAGCCGCGGTGCTCGAGGCGGCTGCAGGGGGCGGCGAGGACCCGGCGGCGTTGCGGCAACAACTCGCGGACGCGGAGCGGCGTCGGCGTACGCTCGAGGCGCTGGTGGCGAACCGCGGGTCGGCGAACGCGGAATTGGGTGGGGGCGCGCCGACGGAAAAGCCGGCGGGGGCGACTCCGGAAGCCGGGCGCGGGCGCGGCCGGGGTGGTCCCCCGAGTGCGGAGCTGCAGGCGGTGTTCGACCGGCCGGAGCTGCAGCGGCTCCAAGCGCTCCAGCAAAAGGCGGCGTTGGACGGGCGCTACGGGGCGTTGTTTCAGTCGCTCAATTTGGGCGGGGAAAAGCTCGCGACGTTCAAGACGTTGTTGGCCGAGAAAGACGCGACGATGCTGGACACGATGCGCGTCGCGCGGGAGCAGGGGCTCGATCCGCGGAGCGATCCGGAGGGGTTTAAGAAACTGGTCGCGACGACCCAGGCCGAGACGGACGGCGCGATCAAGGCGGCGATCGGCGACGCGGCGTTTGCGCAGTATGAACAATTTCAGGCGACGCAGCCGCAGCGGGCCGTCGTGAACCAGCTGCAACAGAGCCTGAGTTACACGAACGCGCCGCTGACGGCCGCGCAGGCGGACCAGATGGTGCAGGTGCTCGCGGCCACGACGACGGTCACGGCCGGGACGGAGCGCCCGGGTGGCCGCGGCGGGCCGGGCGGGGGGAGTGCGGTGGTGATCACGGCGGCGACGGTCGCGCAGGCGCAAGCGGTTTTGACGACGCCGCAGGTGCAGGCGTTGCAGGAAATTCAGACGTTGCAGGTGGCCCAGCAGGAGGCGCAGAAAATTTTGCGTGATGCCGGCATGGGCGGACCGCCGCCCGGAGGGGGGCGCGGGCCGGGCGGCGGGTGAGGGATTGTTCGGACCGCGCCGGAACCGGCGCGGCTACGCGAACCCAGGCGAGCTATCGTGGGTAGCCGCGCGTGTGAATGTGCGGGGTGGCGTGGACCGCACCGTAACCGGTGCGGCTACGTCGAGGGGTGGGGACTGCGACGTGGGCCTGCCGACGAGCGGCTGCCCTACGGCCGGAAATGGGGTCACGCGAACTTCAGGCGCTCCTGGAGTTCGCGGACGCCGCGGGTGAGGGGAATGCGGACGCCGTTGTGGAGGACGACGACGTGTTCGTCGTTGAAGGCGGGTTCGACTTCGCGGATACGGTCCAGGCGGGCGAGGGCGGAGCGGTTCAGCCGGAAAAATTCCTTGGGCGAAACCTGGGCTTCGACGGCGGCGAGGGTTTCGCGGAGGACGAAATTCTCCTTGCCCGCGTGCATCACGACGTAGTTGCCGGAGGCTTCGATCCAGTCGAGGTCGGTGACTTTCACGAAGCGCGTGCGGTCGCGGTCGCGGACGGCGAAGCGGGTGACGTGGGCGGGCGCCGCATCGGCGGCGGGGCCGGCGGCGGGGCGCGATTCGAGGAGGGCGAGGAGGCGCGCGGTGGTGTCGTCGGCGGGGTTTTTTCTCGCGAGCTGGTCGCGGGCGCGCTGGAGGGAGGCGCGAAAGCGGGCGGGTTTGAAAGGTTTGAGGAGGTAGTCGAGCGCGTGGAGTTCGAAGGCGCTGACGGCGTGGGCGTCGAAGGCGGTGACGAAGATGACGACGGGAGGTTTTTGCTCGAGTTCGCGGAGGACGGCGAGGCCGGTCATCTCGGGCATCTGGACGTCCAGGAAGAGAATGTCGGGGAGGCGCTGGCGGAGGGAGGCGAGAGCGGAGCGGCCGTCGGCGCACTCGCCGAGGATCTCAATGTCGGGCTCGGGGGCGAGGAGGGTGCGGATGCGCTCGCGGGCGAGAGGTTCGTCGTCGACGATCAGGGCGGTGAGTTTCATGCGGGGGCGGTGGCACCGACGCCACGGCGTTCGGTGCAGAAGGGCAACACGACTTCGACGCGGACGCCGCCGGCGGGGGGCGAGAGGAGGGTGAGGCGGGCGCGGCCGGCGTGGAGGGTGCGGAGCCGTTCCTCGGAATTGGCGAGGCCGATGCCGCGGCGGGCGGTGGGGGCGGCGGCGGGGCCGAGGCCGACGCCGTCGTCGGTGACGGCGAGGTGGAGTTCATCGCCGACGCGGCGGGCGCTGACGGTGAGGGTGCCGGGGGCGGCGCGCGGTTCGAGGCCGTGGCGGATGGCGTTTTCGGCGATCGGCTGTAACAGGAATGTGGGCACGAGGGCGGCGGCGGCGGCGGGGTCGATGTCGCGGACGATGCGGAGGCGGTCGCCGAGGCGGGTTTGCTCGATGGCGAGGTAGCGGTCGAGCAGCTCGATCTCACGGGCGAGCGGGACCTCGTGATCCTGGTTTTCGAGGGAGGCGCGGAGAAGGTCGCTGAGGTCGGAGATGAGTTCGTCGGCGGCGTCGGCGTCGCGGTGGACGAGGGTGGAGATGGCGTTGAGGGTGTTGAAGAGAAAGTGGGGTTGGAGCTGGAGGCGGAGGGCGTCGAGGCGGGCCTGGTTGAGGCCGGCGGTGAGAACGAGGGCCTGGCGGTCGCGGTCCTGGGCGCGGCGGTAATAGGCGAGGGCGTGGGCGGCGGTCATCACGATGAGGTAGATCGCGAGGTCGAAATTGCCGCGGAGCGCGAGGGGGGCGATGAAGCCGACGAAGGGGTTGCGCGCGAGGGAGTCGGGCGGCGGGCCGCCGGCACGGCCGAAGGCGCCGGGGCCGCCGCGAAATTCGCCGCGGGGAAAGGGGCCGGGGCCTTTGGGGTCCCCGGGGCGGGGGCGGGGCCCGCGGAGATCGGGAGGGAGGGACGACTCGTCGCGGCGGACGAACGGCGGGCGGGGTTCGCCGGGAGAGCCGGAATCGTTGCGTGGGCGCCACTCGGAGGGGCGGCGGCCGGAGCCGCGCGGGCCGCCGCCGAACTCGCCGCGGCCGGAGGTGAAGACGAGGGTGGTGACGGAGAGGGAAATGACCGTGCAGACCAGGGCGCCGACCATATGGACCGGCACGCTGCGGAGGAGCCGGCCGCGTTCGAGGGGGAAGCGGCGGGCGAGCCAAAAGATGAGCGGGGTGAGCGCGACCCAGGGGATCCAGTTGACGGCGGACACGCCGAGGGCGTCGGACCACTCCATCGGGCTCACGAGCACGAGCAGGGCGGCGAACGCAAACGTGAGGGCGGCCCAGACTGCGGCTTGGAATGCGAAGAGGGCGAGCGGGCGGCGCGCGCGGCTGGGCGAAAAATCGGACACGGACATTGGCGGGGGCGTGAACTCAGACGGGGCAGGCACGCGCGGAGTGAAGCCGGGCGGCGGAGCGAGGTCGAGGCGAGGATTGGATCGGGAGGCGGAGCAGAGGCGAGGAAGGGAGGAAAAGGGAAACGGGGCGAACGGAAGACGCGGCGTCCGCGAAGAAGTTCACGGGCGCCGCGTCGTTGTTACCCACACCTGACAGCACAAAGTGAGCGGACGGGAAAGCGCGATCAGCTGCCGCCGGGGCGACGGGGGCCGCGGGGAGCGGGGCGATCGGCCGGATTGACCACGGTGCCGTCGGGGAGTGTGACGGTGCCGTCGGCATGGCGGGTGGGCGGCGTGGTCGGGTCGTCGTGACGGTGCGGGGGCGGCGTGAGGACGGTGCCATCGGGGAGGGTGATGCTGTCGTCGGAGTTGCGGGCGGGCGGCGTGATCACGGTGCCGTCGGGCAGAGTGATGGTGCCGTCGGAGTTCAGCGTGGGCGGAACGAAGCGGTCTTCGGCGACGACGAACGGCGGGAGCTGGAAGGGATGGGCGGGGCGGGCGGGGCGCGTTGGGCGCGCGGCGGTTTGGGCGGAGGCGGTGGCGGCGGAGACGAGGGCGAACGCGGCGGCCAGGAGGCTGACGCGGAGGACGAACGAGGTGAGCACGTTTTTCATGGCGGAGTTTATTGGAGTTGTTGAGGGGTGAAGCGCCGGAGGGGCGGGTCACTGGGTAGTATCGATAGCGCGGACACGCGACGTGCCGATGCTTCTGGGACGAAGTGGTGGGAAAACGGTGCGAGTCCGGGGAAGTGGCGCGCGGGCGCCGCGGCGGGGCCGGGCGAAGTGCGGAGCGGTGCGCCCCGGAGGCGCCGCAAAGCGTGGAGCGGAACCCGGGTTGCCGCCGCGGGGCCGTGGGGACGGACGGGGCGGCTGCACCGGACCCATCGACGCGGCGCCGTGGGCGGGTTGCATCACGCCGGGCGGTTCCGCCCGAAAGAGGCTCAACGCATTTGTCACGTAATGCGGGACAAAGGCACCGCGTCGTTTTTTTGACCGGTGGAGTAACGGGCGCATCTCACCGCCCGAGGTGGGCCGGCCGCTCCGCGGGCGGCGGATGGGAGCGAGAGGCGTGGCCTGCGGAGCCGCGCGCGGAGCGTATGGCCCACCCGGGGACAGCGGACCCTGGCCGAAACGGAGATGCGCGCCAGAGCAACCGAGTGATCCTAGCCGGTCTGGGTCTGCTCGATGGCGGCGACGCGGCCGTTTTTGAAGATGAGGCGGATGTATTCCTCGGCGCGGGGACGGTAGACGTCGCGGTAGGCGGGTTCGACGCGGATGAACGAGCGCTTCGTATCTTTGTCCTCGATCACCGTGCGGCGGTAGCCGGTCTGACGGGTGCCGGCGTATTCCTCGGAGAAACTGACGTAGACCCAGGTCGACTCACGGCCGTCGGCCGTCGTCACGTCGATGGTTTTGGTCGGACGGCCGATCGCGATGTAAACCATGTCGGGGGTGTCGCCGAGATCCACGCGGCCGAGGCGGAGGCGGTCCTGGGTGGCGGCGTCGAGGGCCGCGAAGGTGGCCGAGCGCTGCTGGATGCGGTCCTGGAGGGTGGTGCATCCGGCGAGGACGAGCCCGAGCGACAACGCGAGGAAGGACCGGAACGGTTTCATCGGACGACTGACAGCGGCGAAGCCCGCCGGTTACGGCTCAGCGGGCGACGGGCGGAAAGGGCGCGGAGATTTTGACGCGGCGGTCGTCGAAAACGTGGCGGAGTTTGTGGCGGGCCCGGGGGTGATCGGCCAGCGCCCCGACCGGACCCCAGCCGGGGTCGTCGGTGATAGGGTCGGTCATCGTGGCGCCGCAGCCGTCGGGCGCGGGGGCGAATTGTTCGCGGTGGAGCGGGGGGAATCTTGGCGCGGCCGGGAGACGAAATCCGCGCGGGCGCAACGGCTAACCGGCGGCGGCGAACCGCGGCTGGGCGGCGGTGTGGCGGCGGTGGATGTCGAGGTAGGTGTCGTCGACGAGGCGGTCGACGGCGGGACCGGCGAGGAAGTGGCCGGCGAAGCCGGGGTGGTCGTCGTCGAGGGCGAGGTGGGCGGTGGCGAGGAAGTCGCGGATGAGTTCGCGGGGGTCCTCGTCGCCGACGGCGATGCGGATGGTGGTGGGCGTGATGCCGGCGGCGCGGAGGGCGTCGGGGGCGAGTTCGCTGTGCGAGGTGAGGGCGGGGCAGAGGATGACGGTGTTGCTCTGGCCGAGCGTGACCTGGTGGCCGAACATCGGGGCGAGGGAATCGAAGAAGCGTTCGAAGGTCAGGCGGGTGAGGCCGGCGGCCTCGAAGTCGATGGTGAAGAGCGGGGCGGGCAGGCCGAGGTAGCTGAGGCGCGCGCAGATTTCGTGGTTCGGATCGTGGGGACTCGCCGGGCCGCTGACGTGGATTTGGGGATGCGAGGCGAGCCAGCGGGCGAGGATGGCGGTGTTGATGCATTTTTTCAGCATGCGCATCTCGAGGGTCTTCATGCCGCTGAGGACCTCGAAGGCTTTGTCGGCGTCGAGGAACGCGCCCTTCACGTAATAGACGTTCCAGAACAGCGTGTGCTCCCAGCCGGGTTCGCCCTTGGGCAAAAACATGTCGGCGTTGCGGCCGAGGACGACGCCGGCGGTGGTGTTGCCGCTGCCGGCGAGGTCCTTGGTGTAACTGTGGATGACGTAGTCGGGGCGTTCGGCGGGGTCGGGCCGCTGGAGCGGACGGACGAGGAAGGGGGTGCCGACGGTGGCGTCGAGCATGACGGTGAGACCGGCGGCGTGCGCGGCGCGGCAAATGGCGGGGACGTCGAGGAAGACGCCGTGGGGATTGCAGGGGCTCTCGAGGAGGACGTAGATTTCGCGGCCGCGGGCGAGGCGTCCGGCGTGTTTGTGCCGGGCGGCGGCGAGGGCGCGGGTGAAGTCGGCGGCGGTGGCGCCGTCGAAAAATTCCACGCCGACATCGAGGTTGGATTTTTTGGCGAACCAGTCGTGGAGGAGCTGGTAGGTGCCGCCGTAGACGTTGCGGGAGGCGAGGACGATGTCCTCGTAGCCGACGAGGTGGGAGAGGGCGCCGTCGATGGCGGCCATGCCGCTGTTGAAATTCCAGGCCAGGTAGTCGCCGGACATCGCGCCGGCCTCGATGTCGACGATGTGGTTGGCGAGGGAGATCGACGTGGGATTAAGGAGGCGGGAGTAGATTTCGTGGAGGAATTCGCGGCCCTGGAAGGCGTCGTCGATCCACTCGGTGCAGGCGAAGATGTAGGTGGCGGTGCGGGTGATGACGGGGTTGGCGGAAAAGATGGCGGCGACGTTGTCGAAGGTCGGATACGGGCCTTTGGCGAGGGTGGTCGCGGTGGAGTGGCCGAGGGACTGGTGGACCTTGCGGGTGGGGTTCTGGAGGTTGTCGAGGAGCTTCGCCAACTGGAAGGCGAGGAATTTTTTCGCGTTGAAGAGGGCGAGGCGGTCGCCGCGCGGGAGGCGGCCGAGCTCGCGGAGGGTGACCTCCCAGAGGTCGGTCAGGTCGTCGCTCGCGTGGTAGAGCCGCTCGGCGAGGCGGAGGAGGGGGACGCCGACGGGGGACGCGGGGTCGAGGTTGAAGTGGGCGAGCTGTTCGGCGGCGAGCTCGGCGACGGTGGTGGCGGCGGTGGTTTTGCGGCGCGGCGAGAGCAAACGCGCGGAGGCCGAGACGGCCGGGTCGGGAGGAGACGTCGTGGGCATGCCGCGAGTCTGCCGGCGTTCGTGCGCGCGGCAATCCGAAGTGCGGGCGCGGTCAGGGCAGCAGCGGCCGTTCGCAGTGGCAGCAGGAAATCTTCATCCGGTTCCACAGGGAAAACCGGTGGGTGTCGGGGTGGTGCGTGCCGGCGTCGACGACGAAGGAATCGCAGCCCA
>CAJAYO010000754.1 GCA_903948415.1 uncultured Opitutia bacterium
ACCAACGGACATGCGGGTCCGCCTCTGGCGGTTCCAGAGTGTGTCGGGTTCCCGGACTCGCGGCGCGCCGTCGCGGTCGGGGCGGAGGGCGGGTCGGAGACTCTGCCCTCCGTTTTAGAACGTGCCCTTCACGCCCATCGTCCAGAGCGCGCCGGAGAAATTGTAGGTGCGGGGGCGCGTGTAGGCGGGGGCGTTGGGCGAGTAGGTGATGAGGGGGCGCGGCTCGTTCGCGAGATTGCGCACCGAGGCGTAGAGGGCGAATTTGCGGTGGAAACGATACTCGACGTTCGCGTCCTGCACCATGCGGGTATCCTGCGCCTGATAGGTCCCGGCGGGGACGGTCGCGCTGACGGCATCGAGCGACGCGCGTTGGCGGCCGATGCGGGAGACGTTGTAGCGGAGGAGAAATTTCGCGGAGGCGTAGCTCGCACCCCAGTTGAGGATGCGCGGCGAGTAACCGGAGAACTCGTCCGCGCCGGAGCCGCCGATGCGGAGGTGCGTGCCGTTGACCCACACCTGCAAACCGCGGGACCACTTGGGCAGCGCGGTGAAGGGCTTGAGCGACTGGCGCCAGCTCCACTCGAGGCCGTCGGTACGGACGGAGTTGGCGGAGTTGCTCCGGGTGATCACATCGTAATCGAGGTAGTCGTCCGAGAGGCCCATCTCGGCGAGCAGCGGGAGCGTGGCGTCGGTGCGCGTGGCGACGAAGAAGCCGGTGATATTTTTGCGGAACAGACTCGCGGAGAGCGTGGCGCCTTTCACGGAGTAGGATTCGAGGCTGAGGTCGTAGTTATCGGCAGTCCAGGGCTGGAGCGCGGCGTTGGTGGTGGTGATGGTCCGCGTGGCCTCGGCGGCGGCCGGATCGGTGATGGAACGCGAGGGGATGATAAAATTGATGTCGGGCCGGCCGATGGTCGCGGCGTAGGCGGCCCGGGCGACGAAGTTTTCGGTGAACGAGTAGCTGGCGTTCACGCTCGGGTAGAGATCGCCGTAATGTTTTTTCGCGAAGGCGGCGCGCTCCCGGTATTGCAGGCGGGCGAGGGCGAGCGCGTCGGTGGAGACGCGGATCGGCTGGCCGGCGGCGTTGCGGATCAAGTTGCCCTGCGCGTCCTGCTGGTAGGTGGCGCGGATATCGTTCAGGCCGCCGGTGCCCTCGGCGTCGGTGCGTTCGTAGCGCGCGCCGGCGACGAGCCAGAGGCGGTTGTCGAAAAATTTCAGATCGGTGCGGAGGAAGCCCGCGGAGACGGTCTCCTCGAGTTTCTGCGAGCCGTTGACGCGCGAGATATGGTAGGCGGCTTCGTTGAGCACGAAGTAGGACGGCTGGGCCTTGTAAAGGTCGTAGACCTTGCGCGGTTCGATCCACTGGAAGCTCTCGCCGTTCGCGAAGGCGCGCTGCGCGGAGTAGGCATAATTGATGAGATCGTAACTGCCGGCGAGGCGCTCGGGGGAGCCGGCGGCGAAGGTGGGGCGAAAATTCCACGTGCTGGTCTCGACGCGGAGATCGCGTTCGTTGCGCGAGACATCGACTCCGGTCATGAGGCGCGCGGTGAACGGCAGGCCGAGGTCGCGGCTCGCGTGGAGCTTCAGCGTGGTGAGGGCGTTCGTCATCAGCGGCTCCTGCGGGGAGGTCGCGGTGTTGAGCGAGTAGAGGCGGCCGTCGTTGATCGCGACGGGCTGGCCCGTGCGGCTCGTGCCGCGCACCACCGGGGGCGTGCCGAAGCGTTCGCCGCCGTAGCCATCGGCGCGGAGGATGAGGTTCGGAATCGTGGCGCTGGTGGTGCCGAAATACTCGTGCCCATCCCCGGCGCTGAGCGTGCGGCGGCGCGACTGGGAGCGGGCGAGCGTGGTGGAGATTTTCCAAACGCGATCTTCGAAGCGGTGGCCGAGCGAGAGCGCGCCGGTGTCCTTGAGCTGTTCGCGGTACGTGGTCGCGAGCGTCGTGGTGCCGACACCGGTCGCCGCGCCTTGCGTGAAGTGTTCGCCGCCGGTCGCGCCGACGCCGTAGGCCTGCGTGGCGGTGTAGATGCGCGAGGCGACGTTGTCGTTGGTGAACGAGGCGCTGGCGAAAAACGTATGCGCGGGCCGCGGACGCCAGTCGGCGCGCGCGGAGAGCACGGTGCGCGCGCGCGCGGCAATCTGCGCGGCGACCTGGCTCTGGGTTTGCACGAGCGCGACGCGGTTCCACGTGGGCGCGATATTGTCCTTGTCCTCCCACCGGACGTTGTGGCCGGCGCTGAACGAGAGCGCGAGGGTGCGGTTGACGGGGCGGATGTAGTTCACCTCAAAGCCGGGTTTGAGATGCGGGCCGCCGGTGGCTTTGTCGGCGCTGCCGCCGCGGAACAGTTCGCGGCCCA